>JBGSTQ010000287.1:0-6086 GCA_041736375.1 Thiobacillaceae bacterium | reverse complement strand
GCGCACGCTGGCCGGCCGCGCGTGCCAGTTCGCAAGCCAGGTCGAGTCCGGCGCGCCGGTTGGGGACGAGAACGGTCAGCCCGGAGAGATCGGGCAGCGCGTCAGCGTGAAGGGTGAGGAGATAGCGGGCGGCAGACTCGGCAATACGGGTGCCGGGCAAGGGAACCGTCTCGATTCCCACGCCGTGTCAGCGTTCCAGATACTGCAGCTTGTCCTTTACAGCGGCCCATTCGTCGGCGTCGGGCAGCGGATCCTTGCGCTCGATGATGACTTTCCATGTCTTGGCCAACTCGGCGTTGAGTGCGATATAGGCGCGCTGGTCTTCCGGGACGTCATCTTCGGCATAGATGGCCTCGACCGGACATTCGGCCACACACAGGGTGCAGTCGATGCATTCTTCCGGATCGATGACGAGAAAATTAGGGCCCTCGTGGAAGCAGTCCACCGGACAGACGTCAACACAATCGGTGTATTTGCACTTCACGCAGGCGTCGGCTACAACGTATGTCATTTGAATTTACCCAGATGATTTGAGAAATGCCCGGATGCTTGCAGGCGTCGATTTTGATGTAGCATATCGGCACAAAACCGAATTTTCCAGCATTACCATCTTCCCAAACCTTCCAGGCCGCTTCCGGCCATCCGCATAATTCAATAGGAGCTTCAGCGATGAGCGAGCATGTTCATTACATATCCGACGATTCTTTCGAGCAGGAAGTTCTGCAGGCGGGGGTGCCTGTGCTGGTCGATTACTGGGCGGACTGGTGCGGTCCCTGCAAGATGATTTCACCGATCCTCGATGAAGTCGCCAAGGAATACTCAGGCAAGCTCAAGGTGTGCAAGCTGAACATCGACGAGAACCAGGCAACGCCCCCCAAATACGGCATTCGCGGCATTCCCACCCTGATGATATTCAAGAACGGCAACGTCGAGGCAACCAAGGTCGGCGCCCTGTCCAAATCCCAATTGACCGCTTTTGTCGACACCAACATTTAAACCCGATCGTTTTTTGCCGGACGATTTCTGCCGCACAGCCAGTCCCTAAGCGGCACCGTCCGGCCCCCTTTCCCTTCCCACTTCCGGTCCTTTCAAGCGGGCCATGTCAGGTCTTCCTCCATGCACCTTTCCGAACTCAAGCAGAAACCCATCACCGAACTTCTGGAAATCGCCGCTGCCAATGGCATCGACAATGCTAATCGATTCCGCAAGCAGGAACTGATCTTCGCTATCCTCAAGACGCTCGCCAAGCGCGGCGAGAGCATCTACGGTGACGGCGTGATGGAGGTACTGCCGGACGGCTTCGGTTTCCTGCGCTCGCCGGAAACCTCGTATCTGGCCAACACCGACGACATCTATGTGTCGCCGTCGCAGATCCGCCGCTTCAACCTGCACACCGGCGACAAGATCGAAGGTGAGATCCGCACCCCCAAGGATGGCGAGCGCTATTCGGCGATGACCAAGCTCGACTTGATCAACGGCGAGCCGCCCGAGGCGAGCAAGAACAAGATCCTGTTCGAGAACCTTACCCCGCTGCATCCGGACAAACCTCTCAAGCTGGAACGCGACGTCAGGGCCGAGGAAAACATCACCTCGCGCGTGATCGACATCGTCGCTCCGATTGGCAAGGGCCAGCGCGGACTCCTGGTGGCCCCGCCCAAGACCGGCAAGACGGTGATGCTGCAGCACATCGCCCACGCCATCACCTCCAACCATCCCGATGTCGTGCTGTTCGTGCTGCTGATCGACGAACGCCCGGAAGAAGTCACCGAAATGAGCCGCACCGTGCGTGGTGAAGTTGTCGCCTCGACCTTCGACGAACCTGCCAGCCGCCACGTCCAGGTCGCCGAAATGGTGATCGAGCGTGCCAAGCGCCTGGTCGAGCACAAGAAGGACGTGGTGATCCTGCTCGATTCCATCACCCGTCTCGCCCGTGCCTACAATACCGTGCAGCCCGCCTCCGGCAAGGTGCTGACCGGGGGCGTCGATGCCAACGCGCTGCAAAAGCCCAAGCGCTTCTTCGGCGCCGCGCGCAACATCGAGGAGGGCGGCAGTCTGACCATCATCGCCACCGCGCTGATCGACACCGGCAGCCGCATGGACGACGTGATCTACGAGGAATTTAAGGGCACCGGCAACCTCGAAATTCACCTCGACCGCAAGATGGCCGAAAAGCGCCAGTATCCCGCGATCAACGTCAACCGCTCCGGAACCCGTCGCGAAGAACTCCTGATGCCCCCCGACATCCTGCAAAAGGTGTGGGTGTTGAGGAAGCTGCTGTATCCGATGGACGACATGGAGGCGATGGAATTCCTGCTCGACAAGATCCGCGCGACCAAGAACAACGGCGAGTTCTTCGACTCGATGCGCCGCGGCTGACCCCAAAAGAAGCCTCCCTGTCGCGCCCTCTGCGGGGTCGCACGTGCCGAGGCTCCTCCCTTCGCGGGCGCACACTCCGGCGATGGAATTCCTTCCCGACACCATCAGCGCGACCAGGAACATCGGCAAGAGTCGATTTGAGGCGGCGGGGTTGATTAGGATTGTCTGCTCCGCTATACTCCCGCGTTCTCCGAATTTGACCCGAAGGAATTGCCATGAAAGCCGGCATTCACCCCGACTACAAAGAAGTGACCGTGACCTGCTCCTGCGGCAGCACGTTCGTAACCCGCTCCACGCTGGGCAAGCAAGCCCTGCACGTGGAAGTGTGTGCATCCTGCCATCCGTTCTACACCGGCAAGCAGAAGATTGTCGATACCGCAGGCCGGGTCGAGAAGTTCCGTCAGCGTTACGGCATGAAATAAGCTAGCCGGCACAGGTTCGAACATTCTGAAAAAGCGGCTTCGGCCGCTTTTTCTTTTCCCGAACAGCGCGACATGAAGTCAGGCAGGTCGACTTCGCGAGCGGGAAACCCACGGTTATCATTCAGCCTGGTGTGCCAGAGTGAATTACGGAGTCGCAGATGAAAGCCCACGTCCCTAGCCGTATCGCCGCAGCGGTTGCCGGGATGCTGCTATTGACTCACTGCGCACAGAATCCGGTGACCGGCAGCAAGGATTTTGTGCTGATGTCCGAGCAGCAGGAAATCCAGATGGGCGCGCAGGCGCACAAGGATGTCCTGAAGGAGTACACGCTGCTCGACAATCCGCCCCTGCAGAACTATGTCAACGAGGTTGGCCAGCGGCTGGCCAAGCAAAGCCAACGACTGAATCTGACGTGGCATTTCAACGTAGTCGACAGCGCCGACGTTAACGCTTTTGCCCTGCCCGGCGGTTACATCTACGTTACCCGCGGGATCATGGCCTATCTCAATTCCGAGGCCGAACTGGCCGGCGTGATTGGCCACGAAATCGGCCATGTCACCGCGCGCCACGGCGTGCGGCAGCAAAGCGCGTCTACCGCTGTCGGACTCGGTGCGGTGCTCGGGTCGATTCTGGTGCCGGGAATGAACAACCAGGCGGGGGCCTCGCTATTGCAGACGCTGGGTCAGGCCCTGACTTCGGGCTATGGGCGCGAGCACGAACTGGAATCCGACCGGCTGGGCGCCGAATATCTGGCCAAGACCAGCTACAACCCGCAGGCAATGATCGAGGTCATTGGCGTGCTGAAGAATCAGGAGCTGTTCGATGCGGAACTGGCGAAGCAGGAAGGTCGCGAACCGCGCCGCTATCACGGCACCTTTTCCACCCATCCCTCCAACGATGCGCGCCTGAAACAGGTCGTGGGCGAGGCGGGCAAGTACACGGTCGACAATCCCCGCGAAGGGCGCAACGAGTTTCTGCAGAAAATGGCTGGCGTCCATTTCGGCGACAGTCCGGAGCAGGGGGTCATCCGCAACAATCTGTTCATGCATGAAAAACTCGGCCTGGCCGTGCAGTTTCCCGCAGGCTGGCGGATGCAGAATCGCCCCGACCGGGTAGTGGCGATGAGCCCGAAGGGCGATGCCCTGGTCGAGCTGCGGCCGGGGCCGAAACAGGGCAAGCCCATCGATACCCTGCAGAAAGGCCTCAAGCTCGATTCCGGCGCACGCTACGACAACGGCGACATCAGCGGGTACCCGGCCGCCTTCGCTGCCGGTGCGCAACAGGGCAAGCCGGTATTGGTGGCGGCCGTGGCTTTCAGCGGCGCGCAATATCTCATTGCGGGCATGGCCAAGGACGCTGCGGTCTACAACCGCGAGCGCACCACCCTGCGCACTGCGATCAACAGTTTCCATGCGCTGACCGAGCAGCAACGCCAGATGGCGCGACCCTACACGATCCGCCTGGTCGCCGCGCAGCCGGGCACCACCATGGCCAGCCTGGCCGCGCAGTCGCCTCTGGCAAAGCAGGCTGAAAGCCAGTTGCGCTTGATGAACGACCTCTATCCTTCAGGCGAGCCGCGTCCCGGGCAGCTGCTCAAGGTTGTCCAGTGAGCCGAATTCAGCACACCGGACTGTTTCTGCTCTGCCTGGCCTGGCTGTTGCCCGGTTTGCTGGGGCACGCGCCATGGCGCGGGGGCGATGGCGCGCATTTCATCCAGCTGCTGTCTCTGCTGCAAGGCGAGTTGTTGTCGGGCCAGGGAGACGACCTCGTTGCGCCGCTGTACTACTGGGTTGCCGCGGGCACGGCCTGGCTGACATCGCCCTGGCTCGCCCTGCACGATGGTGCGCGGCTGGCGTCGGGCCTGTTCATCGCGGTGGCGCTGTTTTTCACCGGGCGTGCCGCACGCGAGCTCTACGGACCCGACCATCAGTGGGCGGCGGTTCTGACCCTGTTGGGCAGCGTCGGTTTGCTGGTGCGCGGACATGAACTGAATGCCTACACCGCGCAACTGGCGGGCGCGGCGATCACCCTCTACGGCATGGCACGCATCGCTTCCGATGCGCGCGGCGGATGGGCTCTGGGTGCGGGTCTTTTGTTCATGCTGCTGGCCGGCGGGCTGGCCGAACCGCTGCTGTTCATCGCTCTCGCCCTCGCCCTGTCAGTCCTGCTGGCGTCGCATCGCGCGACCGTGGCCCTGCGGGGACTGGCGTTAGGGCTGGCTGTGGCCATCATCACCGGTGGCAGCTGGGTGCTGTTTTTGTCGCAGCAGGATCTCGGTCTGGCGCGTGCCCTGCAGCTCCATCGCTGGTCGAGCGAGGGTGCGATCCTGGCGAGATGGCTTTATTTTCCCGGCATCCTCGGCTGGTACACCTGGCCGGCCTGGCCGCTGGCGGCCTGGGCGCTCTATCGGGCGCGGGGTCAATGGCGCAATGCCGCCTCCGTTCTGCCTGTTTTGACCCTGCTCGCTCTGCTGGTGCTGTATGCCCCGCTGGCCAAACCCAGCGAAGCGGTGGGACTGATCCTGCTTCTGCCGGTGGCGCTGCTGGGCGCGGCCGGGCTGTTCACCCTGCGGCGCGGGGCGTCCACGGCGCTGATGTGGTTCGCCGTGATGAGCTTCAGTTTTCTTGGCGTGGTTTTCTGGCTGTATTGGGGTGCGCACGATCTTGGTCATCCTGCGCGTCTTGCCGCGCGGCTGGTTCGTCTGGGCATTGTCGTGACTCCGGAATTGCGGATCGGGGCACTGACCGTCGGCCTGGTGGTGACGGCGGTCTGGGTGGGAGTGCTGCTGCGAACCGAGCGCTCACCGCTTCGCCCGATGCTTTTCTGGGCCGCCGGTCTTACGTTTGCCTGGGCGCTGCTCCACGCACTTTTTCTCGGACCGCTCGACAGGCGCCTCGGCTATGCCGGCGTGGGCGAAGCGATCACCGTCAGCGTGCCCGAAACGGCATGCATCGATGCCGGCGAGGTGAGCCGGCAGCCACGCACCTTGCTGGCCTATCACAGCGGGCGCAGGCTGCTGACAAAAGCCGGTGAGGAGTGTGCCTGGCGGCTCATCCAGACCCGCAGCCGCGACGAGCAGGCTCCGCTGCTCGAGGGCTGGGAAAAGCGCTGGGAAGGAGCGCGCCTGCGCGAACGCGACGAGCGTTTCCTCCTGTATGCCCGCCAGTAGTGCGGTAAGCGCGGTCGTCCTCGCCGGCGGCCAGGGGCGGCGCATGGGCGGGGTCGACAAGGGGCTGGTCGACTACCGGGGGCGGCCGCTGATCGAATGGGCGCTGGCCGCATTGGCGC
>JBGSTQ010000240.1:0-2492 GCA_041736375.1 Thiobacillaceae bacterium | reverse complement strand
GTCGTACACCGCGTCCATCTCCGGCGTGGTCAGCGGGATCGGCGGCGGGTTGAGCCAGACGTCGCGCTCGCCGTGCGCCTGCCGCAGGGCGCGGGCGTTGCCGGGATTGGATTCGAGGTGGAACACGCGCGAGGCATGGGCGTAGAGCGTCGGGTTGTTCTTCACTTGGTCGTAGTCGGGCAGGCGGATCACGGTGCGCGCACGCACTTCCTGCTTGGCGGCGAGGCGCTCGGCCTTCGGCACGATGCGGATCGGCGCTGTCTTGATCGTGTCGGCGCCTTCGGGCGTCTGCGCGGTAGGTCCGTCCGGCGTCATGGCGTAGGGGTCGACGTGGGCGTCGATGGCGCCTGGGGTGTCGAGTTCGGTCGACATTACTTCGATCCAGTTGCTAATCGGGTTGGGCTCAGCGTTTGCGCCCTCGCCCTTGAGGGAAGAGGGTTGGGGATAACCAGCGACTTGCCCGCTTGCGGGCTTAGTCGAATGGCTAGTCGTTCCATCAGAGGGTGGAAGCCAGTCGCGCGCCACCATGAATCCGGTGCCGCGCACGTCGCGGATGTCGCCGATCTTCTCGCCCCTGGCGAGGCGATGGGAGACCTCAAGCAGCGCGCGTTCGGCGTTGCCGAAAATCAGCAGGTCGGCCTTGGAATCCGGCAGCACCGAGCGGCGCACGGTGTCGGACCAGTAGTCGTAGTGCGCGATGCGACGCAAGGACGCCTCGATCGAGCCGATGATCACCGGAGTGCCGGGGTAGGCCTCGCGGCAGCGCTGGGCGTACACGGTGACGGCCCGGTCGGGGCGCTTGTTGGGTTCGGCGTTGGGCGTGTAGGCGTCGTCCGAACGGATCTTTCGGTCCGAGGTGTAGCGGTTGACCATCGAATCCATGTTGCCTGCGGTGACGCCGAAATACAGCGTCGGCTGGCCCAATGCACGAAAGGCCTCGGCCGAATGCCAGTCGGGCTGGCTGATGATGCCGACCCGGTAACCCTGCGCCTCCAGCAGCCGCCCCACCAGCGCCATGCCGAAGCTGGGGTGGTCGATGTAGGCGTCGCCGGTGACGAGAATCACGTCGCAGGCGTCCCAGCCGAGCTGGGCCATCTCGGCGCGCGACATCGGCAAGAAGGGGGCGGTGCCGAAGCGCGCCGCCCAGTGCTTGCGGTGGGAGAACAGGGCTGGGGTCATGGCGGAATTTTACCCCTGATGGGTGATGAGCGCGCCGGGCAGGCAGAGCGGCTAAATATTGCGCAGCAAGCAGCCGTTAACAGCCGTATTCGCTGATAAACAATCAATTTCATACGGGTGGGTGGGCTTATGTCGGCAGTCATGGAAACAATCAAGAGTGACCAGCGCCTGCAAAGGCGTTTCGAGGTTTTGCAGGCTGCCAGCCTGAAAACCGCGGCGGGGCACGAACTTGCCTGCGAGATTCGCGACTTCTGCCTGGGCGGCCTGTTTCTCAGGTTCGACGACCCACGGGAAGCCGCGGCCATCGCCTCTGACATGAAGGAGGGCGAGGAAGTCGCTATCAGTTTCACTCCGCCGCCCTCGATCAGCCCGCAGACCTTCAATCTCAAGGCACGCCTGGCCCGGCGCGGTCCGGACGGCGTGGGGGTGGCGTTCATTGGCACCCCGATCGATGCCACGCGCACCCTGAACAAGGTCGCCGCGGCCATGCGGACCCAGCGCATGGTCAGCAAGCGTTACCAGGGCATGGACAGCAAGGCTTTGCAGGAGACCTGCAAGACCCTGCTGGCGCAGACCCTGATGGATGCCGTCACCGAATTCTATGGATTGATCGAAAACAAACTGTCAGCGACCGCGGCGCAGTCGACCAACTTTGCCGAGCGCAACGAACTGATGGACTCCTTCGGCCTGATCCGGCTGCATGAAGCGACCGTCCAGCAGCAACTGCCGCAGCGTGTGCTGGAATCCCTTGAAGATGTCCTCAGGCAGAGGAAGAAACCCGAGCCGGCGCGCGAAAAGGTGGGGCTTTCCATCGTCCAGACCGACGAGTTCGAGGACTGGTTGAACCTGACGTCCGAAATCAACAAGCTGGAAGGGCGATTCAGCATCGAACTGGCCGCGCTCGAACCACGCCTGGAAAAACTCTATGGCCAGCCGATCGACCGCGGCACCAATGCCTTTGCTCCCTCGGTGATCGAGCATGCGGTGAAGGCCGTGTTCGAAAGTCTGGGCTTGCCCCTGAAAGTCAGGCAGGTGATCTATAACAGCATGCGCGAGGCGCTGACGCCGCCCCTGGAACAACTCTATCAGCAGCTGGACAGCATCCTGCCGCAAGCGGACGGAACGCGGCAGCAGGCCGGTGTTCAGGAGGAAGATTCCTGGACGGATTCCCAGGGGGCGGGTTCGGCCGAGGACATGAACGCGGATTCGACGATGTTTGTCGGCGGCCAGCCGGCGGACGATCGGCCGTCGGGTCCCGCATCCCCGCCGCAGCGGTCTTCGTCAACCCCTTCGGTGGGCGGGGTGGCCGGCGC
>JBGSTQ010000208.1:0-3858 GCA_041736375.1 Thiobacillaceae bacterium | reverse complement strand
ACCGGCGGTCGGTCCACGATAGCCGTCCGCGTCACCGCCCACCCCGGTGCCGCGCGTCTGTGCCGCAGCCTGCGCAGCGCGCTGGTTTCCACCAGCGCCAACAAAAATGGCAGGAAACCTGCCAAAACCGCGCAGGAATGCCGCAGAATATTCGGCGTGCGGGTGCGCGTGATCAATGGTCGCATCGGCACACGCAAACGCCCCTCGACCCTTGTCGACCTTGCCACCGGAACCGTGCTTCGACCCTGATGACTACCACCGCCACCAATACCGCTGCATTCGATACATACGCAGTCAAAACCTGGCTGCTCGACCTGCAGTCGCGCATCGTCACCGCGCTCGAGGCGGCCGACGGCATGCCCTTCCGCAGCGACGCCTGGGAACGCCCCGAAGGTGGCGGCGGGATCTCCCGCCTGATCGAGGAAGGCCATGTGCTGGAGCGCGGCGGGGTGAATTTTTCGCACGTGCTCGGAGACCGGCTGCCACCTTCCGCCAGCGCCCATCGCCCGGAACTGGCAGGAAGAAGCTGGGAAGCGATGGGCGTATCTTTGGTCTTCCACCCGCGCAACCCGTACGCACCCACGGTACACATGAACGTGCGCTGCTTCGTCGCCAGCAAGGATGGCGAAGCCCCGGTCTGGTGGTTCGGCGGCGGTATGGATCTCACACCCTACTACGGCTTCGAGGAGGACGCGCGGCATTTCCATGCGACCTGCAAGGCTGCACTCGACCCGTTTGGCGCCGACCTGCATCCGCGCTTCAAGGACTGGTGCGACCGCTATTTCTTCCTCAAGCACCGCAACGAGCCGCGCGGCGTCGGCGGTGTATTCTTCGACGACTTCGCCGAGGGCGGTTTCGACCACGCCTTCGCCATGACCCGTAGTGTCGGCGACAGCTTTCTCCCCGCCTACCTGCCCATCCTCGAGCGCCGCAAGGACCTTGCCTACGGCGAGCGCGAACGCGATTTCCAGGCCTACCGCCGCGGACGTTATGTCGAATTCAATCTGGTGTATGACCGCGGCACCTTGTTCGGTCTGCAGTCGGGCGGGCGTACCGAATCGATCCTGATGTCGCTGCCGCCGATCGTCAAATGGCGCTACGACTGGCACCCCGCGCCAGGCAGTGCCGAGGCTCAGCTATACAGCGAATTTCTGCGTGCGCGCGACTGGGTTTAGGGCGTGCTGACCGCTTTTTCACGTCCTTGACATGCACAGGATCCCACGCCGCATCCTGATCGGCCTGGCCGGGCTGGTCCTGCTGCTCGCGCTGTTGACGCTGGCAGCCTGGGAACTGCTGTCATCCGCGCTCGAGGCCCGCTATCTCAGCAAAACCGCGCAGAAAATGAGCTACCAGCTCAGGCCCGGTCCGTCGGAGCGCATCCGCTTTCCCGGGAAGGGACCCTACGACCAGCGGCTGGGCTACAGCCGCCTGCCGGACTACCTCGCCCGACTGCAGCAGCAGGGCTGGGAAATCAGCGAACAGGCCAAGATCAGCCCGCAGATGGCGCGTGTGGCGAATCTCGGGCTTTTTCTGCCGTATCGCGAAAAGGACCAGACCGGACTCAGCCTGCTCGACAGCAGCGGCAAGGCGATCTATCAGGCGCGGCATCCCTCGAGGGTGTATGCGAAGTTCGAGGCGATCCCGCCCGTTCTGGTCAACGCCCTGCTCTACATCGAAAACCGCGAACTGCTGACCGAGCAGTACCCCTCCCGCAATCCGGCGGTGGAGTGGGACCGGCTGGCACAGGCCCTACTGGAAAAAGGCATCAGCCTGGTCGACCGCAACCGCAACGTTCCCGGCGGCAGCACCCTGCCGACGCAAATCGAGAAGTACCGCCATTCGCCGGAGGGCCAGACCCACAGCATGGCGGAAAAACTGCGGCAGATGGCCACCGCCAGCCTGCGCGCCTATCTCGAAGGACCGAACACCCTGCCGATGCGGCGCAGGATCGTCACGGCCTATCTCAATACCGTCCCGCTCTCCGCCGCGCCGCGATTCGGCGAAGTTCATGGTGTCGGCGATGGCCTCTGGGCCTGGTACGGATTCGACTTCGACGCAATCAACCGCACCCTCGCACGCGCACCGCGCAAGGACGACAGCGAGTACGCGAGCGCGCTGAAGCATGCCCTCTCGCTCATCGTCGCCGTGCGCCGGCCATCGTATTACCTGGCCTCCAACCGCAAGGCGCTCGACGCCTACACCGACGATCATCTCGAACTGCTGGCCATTGCCGGAGTCATCCCGCGCGACCTGGCCGAGCGCGCCAAGAAAGTTGAGCTCCGCGGACCCGCCGACCGCATCGACCCGCCGCCGCCGCGCTTCGTCGACCAGAAAGCCGCCAACGCCCAGCGCATCCGCATCGCGGCGCTGCTCGGGGTGCCGCAACTGTATGACCTCGACCGCCTCGATTTGCAGGCCCGGACCACGATCAATCAGCCGGCGCAGAAGCAGGTCGCCGACTACCTGCAGAGTCTGGACAAGCTTGAAGCGGTCACCGCGGCCGGCCTGGTCGGGCACCGTCTGCTGAAACCCGACAACGATTTCGCCAAGGTGATCTACAGCTTCACGCTGTATGAAAGAACCCCGACCGGCGTCCAGCTGCGGGTCCAGGCCGACAACCTCAACCAGCCGATCGACATCAACAGCCAGGCCAGGCTCGACCTCGGCTCGACCGCCAAGCTGCGCACCTTGGTGACCTACCTGGAGATCATCGCGCGGCTTCACGCCGACTACAGCAAGCTCGACGCCGCCGCGCTGAGTCAGAAAGCCCAGCCGCAGCGGGATGTGCTTTCGCAATGGGTGGCCGCAACCCTGCTGTACCAGCCCGGCATCGAGCTTGGCGATCTCCTCAACGGGGCGATGAGCCGCCAGTATTCGGCTGCGCCCGAACCCTTTTTCACCGGCGGGGGGCTGCACCATTTCGCCAACTTCGATGCCAAGGACAACAGCCGCGTCATGGACGTCTGGGAAGCCACCCGCAACTCGGTCAACCTGGTCTTCATCCGCCTCATGCGCGACATCGTCCGCCATTACACCAGCCACACCCCCGGAGCCGTGTCGCGGATACTCGACGACGCCAGCAACCCGATGCGCGAGACCTACCTGGCGCGTTTTGTCGACCAGGAGGGGCGTCTTTTCATCAATCGCTTCTATCGCCGCCACAAGGGTCGAACCGTGGAACAGATGGAGGCGGATCTGTATGAACGCATCCGTCTCAATCCGCGCCGCTTCAGCGCGGTGTATCGCTATCTCGACCAGCGTGCCAGCTACGAGCAATTCGTGGCGGCGCTGCACAAGCAGATTCCCGCCAGCGCCGGCCTCAGCCCGCGCATCCTGCAAAGCCTCTACAAGCAGAATGCACCGGACGCCTACACGCTCGCCGACCGCGGCTACATCGCGCAGATTCACCCGCTGGAGTTATGGCTGGTGCAATACCTGCGCAGCGTCCCGCAGGCCGACCTGAAGGAACTGGTGGCCACCAGCGCCGAGGAGCGTCAGGCAGTCTACGAGTGGCTGTTCAAGACCAGTCGCAAGAACGCCCAGGACATCCGCATCCAGTCGCTGCTGGAAGTCGAGGCCTTCGATGCGCTGCTGCAGGACTGGAAGCGTCTGGGCTACCCCTTCGACAGCATCACGCCCTCGTATGCCACCTCGATCGGCAGCTCGGGCGACCGTCCGGCGGCGCTCGCCGAACTGATGAGCATCCTGGTCAACGACGGCGTGCGCACCCCGGCGACCAGCCTCACCCAGTTGCACTTCGCCGCCGGCACGCCCTACGAGACCCGATTGATGCTCAAACCACCGGCAGGCGAACGCCTGATGCCGGCGGAAGTCGCGCAGACCGTGCGCCGCGCGCTG
>JBGSTQ010000203.1:0-3818 GCA_041736375.1 Thiobacillaceae bacterium | reverse complement strand
GTCGTACGGTCTGGGCGACGAGGACATCACCCGCATGCTGAAGGACGCCTTCACCCACGCCAAGGACGACATGTACGCACGCGCGCTCAACGAGCAGATCGTCGATGCGCAGGGCCTGATCGCCGCCACCCGGGCGGCCATGGAGGAAGACGGCGCGCTGCTCGACGAGGCGGAGACCGCGGCGATCAATCAAGGCATCGCCGCACTTGAAATGCTGATGGCCGGCCCCGATCATCAGGCCATCAAGCGCGGCATCGAGGCACTGAACGCGGCCACCACCGACTTCGCCCAACGCCGCATGGACCAGAACGTGCGCCGGGCGATGGCCGGGCAGAAACTGGAAACTTTTGGCTAAAGAGTCAACCATCATGCTGAACGACGATTTCATCGAATCCCTGAGGGTGAAGCTCGAAGCGCACCCGATCTACGCGGCGGTTGCCAGCCTCGACGACCTGCGCGTGTTCATGCAGCACCATGTCTATTCGGTATGGGACTTCATGTCGCTGATCAAATATCTGCAGAATGAAGTCGCACCCGCGCGCTGGCCGTGGACGCCAGCGGGCGACGCCTCGGTGCAGCGCTTCATCAACGAACTGGTGCTGGAAGAGGAAACCGACGTTTCGCTGCCGGGCCGCGACGGCCACACTAGCCATTTCATGCTTTATCTCGATGCGATGCGCGAGATTGGAGCCGATGCCGAAACGCCCACGCGCTTCGTGCAGAAAGTGGCAACCCAGGGGATCGAGGCGGCATTGGGCTCGGGCCTTGCGCCGACTCCATCCGCTGTGTTCATCCGCACCACCTTCGATTTCCTCGCCAGCAGCAAGCCGCATGCCGTCGCCGCCGCACTGGCACTGGGACGCGAGCATGTGATTCCGTCGATGTTCCGCGCCTTCCTGTCGCGCATGGCGGTGACCGAAGCACAGGCACCGAGCTTTCACTATTACCTCAACCGCCACGTCCACCTGGACGAGGATTTTCACGCGCCACTGTCCTTGCGCCTGCTAGGCGCACTATGCCAGGGCGATGCTTTGAAATGGCGCGAAGCCGAAGCGGCGGCTGAAGCCGCAGTCAACGCCCGGCTGCTTTTCTGGGACGGTGTGTTGAAGGCGCTGCCCAGCCAGCACGCCCAGGCTGCTTGACCGTACCCGATAACGTACCCAATCCAGCCGCGCTCCATAAAAACCCATGCCCCAGCTCATCGTATTGCCCCACGTCGAACTCTGTCCCGAAGGTGCCGTCATCGAGGCCAAGGCAGGCGACACCATTTGCGACACCCTGCTCGCCAATGGCGTCGAGATCGAGCACGCCTGCGAAAAATCCTGCGCCTGCACCACCTGCCACGTCATCGTTCGCGAAGGCTTCGAGGCGCTGGATCCCTCTTCCGAGGACGAGGATGACCTGCTCGACAAGGCCTGGGGACTGGAGCCGCAATCGCGGCTGTCATGTCAGGCACGCGTGGCCGGCACGGATCTGGTGATCGAGATTCCAAAATACACCATCAACATGGTCAAGGAAGGGCATTAGGATGAAATGGATTGACACGCTAGACATTGCCATCGAACTCGCGGAGGCGCATCCGGAAATCGATCCAAAGACCATACGCTTCACCGACCTGCACAACTGGGTGCTTGAATTGCCCGATTTCGACGACGACCCCGATCACTCGGGCGAAAAAATTCTCGAGGCCATCCAGATGGCGTGGATCGACGAGGTCAACTGAACTGTCCCGGCCTCACCACTTTTCCACGTGCACCTTGGCCAGGGTGCGGCCGAGAAAACGCTCGCCGATGGTCTGAAACCGCAGCGGCACATCGGTGACGTGATAGTCGTAGCGCGGCGAGGCCGGCCCCGCATTGGCGAGCTTCATTTCGGCGAGCGTCCGCGCGACCTGCTCGGCCATGGCCTCGGCCGAGTCGACCAGGGCGACCTGCTCGCCCACCACCTGGCGCAGCAGGGGTTTGAGCAGCGGATAGTGGGTGCAGCCCAGAACCAGTGTGTCGATGTTTTCCGCCATCAGCGGCTTCAGATAATCCTCGGCGGTCAGCCGGGTGACCTCGTGATCCAGCCAGCCTTCCTCCACCAGCGGCACGAACAGCGCGCAGGCCTGCGAATAGATGCGCGATTCGGGGGCGTACTGGTGGATGGCGCGGGCATAAGTGTTGCTGTTGATGGTGGTGGGCGTGCCGATGACGCCGATCCGTTTGCCGCCGCGCGCGGCCAGAGCGCCGGCGTCGATCACGTCCAGCACCGGCACCGGCGACAGATCCTTAACCACCTGGGCGGCCACTGCCGCCATTGTGTTGCAGGCGATGACCAGCAGCTTGACTTCCTTTTCCAGCAGAAACTGTGCGATCTGCGTGGTGAAGTGGGCGATGGTTTCGACCGACTTGACGCCGTAGGGTACGCGCGCGGTATCGCCGAAGTAGATGATGTTCTCGTAAGGCAGGCGCTCCATCAACGCCCGCACGACGGTGAGCCCGCCGATGCCGGAATCGAATACGCCGATTGGGGACTGTGCATTCGTGGACATGGCTGGCAGGATGACGAAATGAGAATGACGGGATTCTACCTGCAGGTCTGCACGGCACTGCATTCTTCGCCGCGAGTTCGATCATGAGTGGCTGCGGCTGCGATTCGGTCTGCAGCGCGGTACGCCCGCCTGACCCGGGCTACCGGCGTGCGCTGTGGGTTGCGCTGGCGCTGAATGCGCTGATGTTCGGCGTCGAGATGGCTGCCAGTTTCAGCGCACAATCGGTTTCCCTGCTGGCCGACGCGGTGGATTTTCTCGGTGACGCCGGCAATTACGGCGTGGCCCTGTTTGTGCTGGGGCTGGCGCCGGTTTGGCGTTCACGCACCGCGCTGTGGAAGGGCTGGCTGATGGTCGGCTTCGGTGTGTTCGTGCTCGCCAAGTCGGCCTGGCAGTGGTCCGCCGGCATCGTGCCGGAGCCGGTCATCATGGGCTGGGTGAGCCTGCTGGCGCTGGCGGTCAACGTCGGCGTCGCGGCGCTGCTGTATGCGCATCGGCAGGGTGACGCGCAGGCGCGCTCGGTGTGGCTGTGTTCGCGCAACGACGCGCTCGGCAATCTGGCGGTGATGGGGGCGGCGGCCGGGGTGTGGGCGACTTCACACGGCTGGCCGGACATAGCCGTGGCGCTGGTGCTGGCGTCACTGGCACTGACCTCGGGCGCATCGGTGATCCGGCATGCGCGGCGTGAGCTGCGCGTGAATTAAGACAGCGCGCGGCAGGAGTTAAAGACGGTTTAACCCGTTTGCTGGCTCGCCAGCGCCCATGCCACGTGCTCGCGCACCAGTTCGGAGGGATGGTCCAGACGTGACTTCAGCGCGGCCTGGATGACAGGAGAAGACGGCGCGTTGCCAAGCGCGACGGCAATGTTGCGCAGCCAGCGCTCGTGCCCGATGCGGCGGATCGGCGAGCCCGCCAGCCGTTCGTTGAATTCCGTTTCGCTCCACGCAAACAAATCCACCAGCCGTGCGCTGTCGAGTCCATTGCGAACCCCGAAATCCGGCAGCGCGGTGGTCTGCGCGAAGCGGTTCCACGGGCATACCAGCTGGCAGTCGTCGCAGCCGTAGATGCGGTTGCCCAGGAGCGGGCGCAGCTCGGTCGGGATGCTGCCCTTGAGTTCGATGGTCAGATAGGAAATGCAGCGCCGCGCGTCGACCATGTAGGGCGCGACGATGGCCTGCGTCGGGCAGACGTCGAGGCAGGCCTGGCAGGTCCCGCAGTGGCCGGCTTCGGGCGTGTCCACCGGCAAGGGCAGGTCGGTGTAGATCTCGCCGAGGAAGAACCATGAGCC
>JBGSTQ010000144.1:0-5502 GCA_041736375.1 Thiobacillaceae bacterium | reverse complement strand
TTGCCGGTTCTGTCCGGCGCGCGCGATGGCGCGGGTAGCGTCGGCCGCCGCACCCAGCGCGTCGAGGCTGATGTCGTCGGAATAGGCGAAGGCAGTCTTTTCACCCGAGATCGCCCGCACGCCGACGCCCTGGTCGATGTTGAAGCTGCCGGACTTGACCTGGCCCTCTTCCAGGCTCCAGCCTTCGGAGCGCGAATACTGGAAATACAGGTCGGCGTAGTCGACGTCGTGCGTCAGCAGCCGGCCGAACACCGGCGCGAGCTTGTCGGCGTCCAGCCCGTTGGGGATCAGCAGGGTGGATTCGGCCGAGCGGAAAAGCTGGTCGGCGGTCTGGATCGGGGCAAAGGCTTCGGCGGGATTCATGGACAGGTCCTGGTCCTACTGGATTCAAAATTATTTGGCGGGCGACTCGCGCTTGGCCGTGGCGCGGCGCTCGACCACGTCGACTTCGATCCGCTGGCAACTGATGAAGCGGTGCTTGAGCGCCGGCAGGCTCTTCCGCAGGCTGGCCTGATAGCCCGGGTTGATGTTGGCGATCACCACCCCGGAACCGCGCGGCAGGCGGTCGAGCACCACCCCCCAGGGATCGACAATCATGCTGTCGCCGTGGGTTTCGCGCCCCGAAAGGTGATAGCCGCCCTGCGCCGGGGCGACGACGTAGGCCAGGTTCTCGATCGCGCGGGCGCGGATCAGCGTCTCGAAATGCGCCTTGCCGGTGGTGGCGGTGAACGCCGAGGGCACGACGATGATGTCGACGTCGGGCATCGCCCGGTAAAGCTCGGGGAAACGCAGGTCATAGCAGATCGACAGGCCGATGCGGCCGAACGGGCTGTTGACCACCACCACCTTGTCGCCCGGTTCGATCATTTTCGCTTCTTCGTAGCGCTCGTTGCCGAGGTTGAGGCCGAACAGGTGGATCTTGTCGTAGCGTGCCACCAACTTGCCGCGCTCGTCATAGACCAGGCAGCTGTTGCGCACCTTGTCGGGCACGCTGGCTTCCAGCGGCACCGAGCCGCCGATGATCCAGACCTGATGTTTTTTTGCCATGCGCGCGAGGAAGGCCTGGATCGGGCCATGGCCCTCACGCTCGCGCGCCTTCACCGTGTCGGATTCCTTGAGGCCCATGATGGGGAAAAACTCCGGCAGCGCAATCAGCCGGGCGCCCGCCTCCACCGCCAGTTCGATCAACTGCTCGGCCTCGGCCAGGTTGGCCGAAACGTTGGATCCCGAGGCCATCTGGATGGCGGCCACCCTGACGGTGCCGGCCTGCACCGCCGGTTTCTTCACCTGCGCCGCCTTGGAGCGTGCCACAGTGGTTTTTGCAGTTTTCTTGGTAATGGTCATCTTGTTTCCTACTCGCCTTGCCGGAACTCGGCTTTGGGTTTGGTCAGTTTTTGCACATCGGGTTCCCGCCACGGTCCGATCACCATATATTCTCGGCTGGTTGCCTGTTCGATCGGATCGCGCAGTATTTTCTGCGCCGCCAGCGCACCCATGCCGGCAATCGGACCTCCGAGCAGGGCACCCGCCACCGCCACGCCTTCCGACAGCTTGGGAAAAACCTTGACGCGCAACTGCACCGATTCGGCATCAAGGTTGGCCATGCCCGACATGCTTACCTTCGCCGCCGGGCCACGCATCTGAAAATTGGCGCTGTAGACCACGCCCTGGGCGATTCGCATCGTAGCGGATATTTCATCGAAGGCGAATCCGTCGCTGAACAAATCGCGAAAGTCGAAGCTCAGGCGGCGCGGCAGGGATTGCAGGCTCAGCACCCCCAGCAGCTTGGCTGCGCCAGGATCGACCTTGAGAAACTGGCCGCTCTTTGCATGGAAATCCACGGTGCCGGCCAGGGTGCGAAAGCTGAAGTCCGCGGGTGATCCCTCCCAGCTCACGTCACCCTTGAAGGTCGCGGCACCGCGCCGCACCGCGTCCTTGAAGCCGAAGCGCGACAGCATCTTGCCCGCATCGAAGACATCCAGCTGCAGATTGGCGCGCGTATCGCCGTTGCCGTACTTGCGCCAGACCCCATTCATCTTCAGCACGCTGTCGTCATGGCTCAATTGCAGGCGGTCGATCTGCACGCCCTTCGACGAACCTCGTGCAATCGCTTCAAGCCGTCCCATTTCCTGGTTTTCCAGGTGGAAGTCCTCCACCGTCAGATCAAGCACCGGCATATCCACGAGGCTCATGCCTCCGTCTGCCGTGCTGCTCCCATTAGCAGAAGCGGGGGAAGCGGCAGGTATCGTCAAATGCCTGAACTGGGCGGAAAGTCGGGCCGGCTGTCCGCCCGCCGGACGATAGGTCAGGTTTCCCGACATCCCGGGTCCATTCATCGAGGTGCGCAGCACGCCGTTACGGCTCCGGCCCTGCAGCCGCACGTCGTTGAATCGGCGTCCCATCAGGTCGAGATTGGACAGCACCAGATCGATCGACGAAATCGGCAGTCCTTCCTCGCCGCTTTCCTCCGGCAACAGCGCCATCCAGTCACCCAGACCCAGCCCTCCGGCCTGGCCAGCGAGCCGCAATCCGGGTTCGGCGGGCAGTTGCGCGGCGCCGCCAAATCGGAGTTCGCCACGATCAAATACGTCCTCGCCCACGGTACGCCAGACCGCACCGAGGATCTTGCCCAACTGCACCTCCCACTGCCGGCCATCCTGTTGCAGTTGCGCTTTCACCAACAGAGGCAGGGGCTGCTGCGGCGATTTATTGAGCGGCGCGGGCAGGGTCGAGCCGAGCCCGACCAGTTCGGACTCGAGCAGCATCCGGCTTCCTGTCCGTCCGATCACGATCTGCAGGCGCCAGGGCGCTTGCCCCCTTAAATGGGCGCTCCAGGTATTGCCAATCCAGGGCGCCATTCCAGCCGCGGTCATACGGCCCTGAGAGAGGATCTCCACCTCGCCATCGCGGGTGGCAGCGGACATTTCCAGCGGGCCGCCGAGATACTGTGCCGTGATGCGCTGCGTGCCGACGCTGTGTTCGGTAAAGTGAATATCGCCGGTCACCCGTTCCAGCCGCGGCCGGCCGGCCGGAAACAGGGTGTTGTTGGCGAGGCTGAGGCGACCGGCGACCGTCGCGTCGTGGTTGTGCTCCAGTGGGATCCTGATTTTCAGGGCCAGCCGAACCGGACCGTTGCCGTCGAGGGCATCGGTCATGTCGTTCAGGTATTCCCCCACCGGGCTGAAATTGGCGAAGCGGATGAGATCCTGAATCGGCCCGTTGGCTTCGCCCGCCACCTCGAGGATGTGCTCGTGCGCGGTGAGGTCGGGAATCGACACCACCACCGGCAGCAGCGCCGTATTGTAGATGCGTGCCTGGCGCGCGCGCACTTCCATGCGCTTGCCATGAAAAATCAACTGCGTCGCGATATCGTCGATTCGCGGCCAGCCGCTGGCGTAGTCGACCACCCCATCCTTGATTTCGGCCTCGACCTTGAATTGCCCGCCGCGATCGTTGGCAAACGGAAAGTCCTTCAGATTACCCTTGAGGGTCAGCCGGACGTCGTCGGCATGGCCTTTGACGATGCTGTCGCGCACCCAGTTGACGGTGTGGTCACCGATCATGGTCGGCAGATAACGGTAAACACGCGTGCCGTCGGCGCGGGTCAGCTGCGCGGTCAGGTCGATGATGCCGGTCTGGCCGGCCAGGTATTCGTAGCTTCCCTGTGCGCTGCCGGCCGCGTCGGCGTTGGCGAACTGTGCCTCGTCCAGGCGGAACAGGTGTCCCTGCGCGGTCGGCTGCCAGCGACCGCGCGCCTGCAGGGAATCGATCGCGATCCGCGGGTCGCGAAACAGCGCCGGCATATCGAGTGCTATCGCCTGCCCCGCCAACTCGAAAACCCCGCCCTTGGCATCCCCCTGTATGCGCCCCGACAGATTGGCCACCCCCGGGCGCGTGTCCTGCGCGGCAAGTCCCAGTCCGCTGAAGCGGGTGTCGATGGAAAAATCCTTCGCCGAGGGATGCGCGCCTTTCCAGCCAAACTGCAGCGAATCAATGCGTCCGCTCAAGCTGAGCGAGGCTAAAAGCTCGCGCATCGGCACGGCAATCGGCAGGGAAGGCAGCATGCCCTTCCACGCCGCCAGATCGAGGTCACGCGCGCTGATTTCGCGGCCGCCGGCACCCCAGGCCAAGCCGGCATCGAACGGCGCCGTCATGGCCGCACCCGGACGGGAAAACTGCAGCCCTTCGAGTTCGATACGCTGGCCTTGCGGGCCGCGGTTCCAACTCGCACTGCCCTTGACGCGAGCCAGATTCATTTTGGGCAAATCCTCGCCGAGGTTGGCGGTGATCCCGCTCAGGTTGAAGCCGGCCGCGAGACTCCCCACCCTTCCCTCGTCGATACGGAATACGAGGTTGAATGCGCCGCTTCCCTGTTCGGGCGCATGGGGGATAGGCATCCACTGGGCAAGCTGCGGAAACGACAGTCCGGTGACTGCGCCCCTGATCGTTCCGGACCAGATCCGCCGGTCGTGCCGATGGCGGCTTTTCAGGTCGGCGCTGAACCGCAACGGCGTGGCCAGTTCGGCTGGCGGCGTCGCCCGCAGCTGGAACTGGTGGTTTCCGAGCTTGTTGGTCAGGCTGAAGTCAACCGCTTCGAAGCGCAGCGGCGGCGCCTGGCGCACCTCGTCCCGCCAGGTCAGCGTCGCGTCGACAATGTTTACGTGGCCCTGCCGCAGGACCCAGTCAGAAAGGCCGCCTTTGGGATCGGCCGGATTGACCGGTATGCCACCAACGTAGAAATGACCGTCCTTAGTGCGGCGCACGTCGAGCGCCAGGCCTTTCAGTTCGATGCTGTTGAAGCGGAGTTCCAGCAACAACAGCGAGCGCCAGGCAAATTTCGCGTCCAGGCTCGGCAAATAAAGCGCCGGCTGGTTCTGCTGGTCGTAGATCTGCACCCCTTCGAGGCGAAACTCGGGGCGCGCCTGCTGCCATTTGCCTGCCACGGCATGCAGCGTCACCCGCTGTCCCAAAGCGCCTGACATCAGGTTTGACAGGGTGTCGCGATGCTGACCGATATTCGGCAGCACCCAGAAATACATGCCCGCGGCAATCAGCACAACCAGCAGCGCACCCGCGCCCAGCAGTGCCGACAGCCAGAGAGTGGCACGGTGGGATAACTTTAAAAGGACACGCAAGGATTTCATTCAGATCGGCTCAAGCCAATATTCTAGCGGCTGACAGGGCCTTCGCCGGGGGTTGGAGGGCTTGGAACCGCCAAAAAAAGCGTGTTTAACCGCAAAGCACGCGAAGGAACGCCAAGGGGAAATCTCAATCCGCGAATCGCATCAGTCATTGATTGGCTTTCATTGCGCACACATCTTTGATCTTTGTTTTCCTTCGCGTCCATAGCGGTAAAAGACTTGGTGGCAAAAATCACCCTATCCCTCGGTGAACCGCCGGATCAACCGGCGGTCACGCTTGGTCGGCCGGCCCTTGATCGCTGCCGCCGGGTTGGTTGCAAGCTTGCGGTCCGCCATCTGCTGTTGGCGCCGCGCCGCGCTC
>JBGSTQ010000122.1:0-7618 GCA_041736375.1 Thiobacillaceae bacterium | reverse complement strand
GCGTGCTGCGAACCGAGACCGCCGCCCTGGCGGCGCTGGCTGCGATGCAGACGCTGTGGGGCGACTTCTAGCGGCCCGCACCGGGCACTGCGTCTGGCGCGGGTTTTCTGTATCCTTCGCGAAACAGAAAACACCCAGGTGACCCAGGTGAAAGACACCAAAAATTTCGTGCACTGGTTCCGCTCCGCCGCGCCTTATATCCATGGTTTTCGCGGCAAGACCTTCGTCATCGGCTTTGGCGGGGAACTGGTCGCGGACGGTGAATTCGTCCAGCTCGCGCACGACGTCAATCTGCTCAACAGCCTCGGCGTGAGGCTGGTGCTGGTGCACGGTGTGCGGCCGCAGGTAGAGGCGAGACTGAACGAGAACGGCACGGCATTGCATTACGTCAATGGGCTGCGTGTCACCGACGACGCTGCGCTGGCCTGCGTCAAGGAAGCCGCCGGCACGGTACGGGTCGAGATCGAGGCCCTGCTGTCGCTCGGGCTCGCCAATACACCGATGGCGGGCGCGGCCATCCGCGTGGCGTCGGGCAACTTCGTCACCGCGCAGCCGCTCGGCGTGCGCGACGGCGTCGACCTGCTGCATACCGGCGAAGTGCGCAAGATCGACACTGAGGCGATTCGCCGCCGGCTCGACCAGAACGACATCGTGCTGCTTTCGCCCATCGGCTACTCGCCCACCGGCGAGGTGTTCAACCTGACCCTGGAGGACGTCGCCACCCAGGCTGCCATCGCGCTGGGGGCGGACAAGCTGATTTTTCTGATGGACACCGAGGGCGTTCCGGACAAGGGCCGCGCCATCCACAACGCGCTGACCGTCGACGAGGCGCGGCTGGTTCTGGAAAAGTCGCGCAAGCTGCCCGAGGATGTCGCCTATTACCTGCCGTGCGCCATCGCCGCGTGTTCGCGCGGGGCGAAGCGCGCCCATCTGATCAGCCGCCATCGCGACGGCGCCCTGCTGTCCGAACTGTTTACCCGCGAAGGCGTGGGCACGCTCATCACCCCGGCGCCGCTGGAAACCCTGCGCCCGGCGACCATCGACGACGTCGGCGGCATACTGCGCCTGATCGAACCGCTGGAGCGCGACGGCATCCTGGTACGGCGTTCGCGCGAATTGCTGGAAATGGAAGTGGAACGCTTTCTGGTGCTGGAATCGGACGGCGTCATCGCCGGCTGCGTCGCCTTGTATCCGTTCCCCGAGGAACAGGCGGCCGAGCTTGCCTGCCTCGCGGTGGCGCAGGATTATCGTGGCCGCGGCTATGGCGAACGGCTGCTGGCCGAGGCTGAGAAAAAAGGCAGAAAAGCAGGATTCAAACGGCTTTTCGTGCTGACCACCCGCACCGAACACTGGTTCGAGGAGCGCGGCTTCGTCGACAGCGGCCCGGACCACCTGCCGAAAAGCAAACAGGCGCTGTACAACTACAAGCGGAAATCCAAGGTTCTTGAAAAGTCCCTGCAAGCCTGAAACCTTGAGAGTGAAGATATTGCATCGATTTTCCCGGAGTCCGGGACCGGCCCTTCCTTTTGCCGTTGCGTCCGCCGATGTCGCCGGTACGGTGAAGGCCGGCTTTTCATTCCTGCTGATGCTCTTCCTGTTGCTGGTCGGCGGCCTCCTGCCCGCGTTCAGCGCGGACAAGCCACTGGTCTTCGGCGTCTTTCCCAACCTCACGGCCAAGCAGACCGTCGAGGTCTACCGCCCCCTGGCCGACAGGATGGAAAAGCAGCTGCAGCGGCGCGTCGTCATCTACAGTGCGCGCGACTTCAAAACCTTCGTCGCGCGTACCCGCCAGGGCGAGTACGACATCGTGATGACCGCCCCGCATCTGGCCTGGCTGGCACGCCAGGATGCAGGCTACAGGCCGCTGCTCAAGTATGCCCAGCCGGTACGCGGCCTGCTGGTGGTCAGGGCGGATTCGCCCCTGGTCACGTCCGCTGATCTGCGCGGCCGCACCCTCGCTACCGCCGATGCCATCGCCATCGCGGTTCTGGCGATGCAGGCCGAGCTGGCCGCGTCCGGGCTACGGCGCAGCATCGACTATCAAACAGCCGATGCCGGCACCCATGTCAACGCCGTGATGCAGGTGATGAATGGCCGCGCCGATGCCGCGGTGGTGGGGCTTCATCCCTACAATCTGATGCCCGACGAGATGCGCAGACAGTTGCGCATCCTCGCCGAGACGCCCTCCTTGTCCAGCCTGATGTACCTCACCCATCCCCGCCTGCGCGACCACGAGGCGCAGGCGTTGCGCAAGGCCCTGCTCGAATTTGCCGCGACCCCGGAGGGGCAGGCATTCATGCAGCGTGGCGGCTATGGCGGCTTCGCCAACGTGGACGGCAAGGAATTGCAGTCTTTCCGACCCTATGCCCTGCAGGCGCAGGAAATGCTGCGGGCGGCGCAATGAGGGCATGGCTGGGACGGCTCTCGCTGCGCTACAAGCTCACGCTCGCCGCATTGGGAGTGGAGGGTCTGATGCTGGCTTTCCTGATCGCCAATGGCGTTCAACTCACCAGCCAGGAATTGCAGCAACAGGCCAGGCAGCGCGTGCATGAAATCGGGGGGACCCTGGCGGCGGCCCTGCTTGCCCCGCTGTCGCAACAGGATGATGCCAGCGTGCGCGATATCGTCGAAACCCTGCAAAGTGACGGTGCGCTGAAGATGATCGAGGTGCGCGACAACAGCGAACGCATCGTGCACCGGGCCGGCAAGCCTGGCGAAGCGCACGACTTTCATCTGATTCAGCCTGTGGAGATTTCCGGCCAGCGTTACGGTTTGGTCGCGCTTACCCTGTCGGGCGACTTCATTCGCCAAGCGCGCAACCAGTACCTGCAGCAAAGCCTGCTCATCGCCCTGGTTGCCCTGTTGCTGACCGCCTTGCTGCTGTCCCTGGCAACCGGCGGAGTGATCCGTCGCTTCGAAGTCCTCACCCGTGCCAGCAGGCGCATGGCGCAGGGCGATCTGGATGTCAGCCTGGAAGGCGGTGGCGAGGATGAAATCGGCCAGCTGATCGACACCTACAACCTGATGGCCGAATCGGTACGCTTCAATATCGAGCGTGCGCGTGAAAACGAGGAGCGCTTTCATGCCATTGCCGATTACACCCACGATCTTGAATTCTGGCTGTCTCCCGAAGGCAGGCTGCTGTGGATCAACCCTTCGGTCGAGCGCATGCTCGGTTACAGCGTCGGCGAATGCCTGGAGGAGTCGATCCATTTTCCGGGCGACGTCATCCATCCGGAAGACCGTCCCGCCGCCGAACTCCAGCTGCGTCAGGCCTTGCGTGGCACCTCGGGCGAGGGTTATATCTTCCGTGTCTGCCGCAAGGACGGCGGGCATTTCTGGGCCTCGGTGAACTGGCAGCCGATCCACGACTATAACGGCGCCTATCAGGGCATCCGCGCCAGCATCCACAGTATCGACGACCTCAAGTCGACCGAAGCCAGTCTGCGCCAGGCCGTCAACGAACTGCGCAACGCGGAAGGCCTGCAACGCAAATACCTGCAGGAAACCGAGCAGGAGCGGGCACGCCTGGTGTCGCTGCTGTCGGCGATGAATCTCGGCATCCTGTTCGTCGCCGCCGACGGCCGGGTGATCTATCACAACCCGACTTTCTGCCGCATGTGGATGATCGATGAGGAGGCGGGGCTGATCGGCCTGCCGGTGCGCGAGGTGCTGGGCAAGTCCGCCGCGTCCCTGTCGCGCCCCGATCATTTTTCGCGCCATCTGATGTCGGTGCTCGAAACGCACGAACTGTCGGACAGCTATGAAATCCAGATGACCGATGGCCGCGTCATCACCGAGCTCGATTACCCGGTGCGTGATCGCGAAGGCCGCTTCATCGGCCATCTGTGGATTTACGAGGACGTCACCCGCGAACGCCAGACCGCCGAGCAGCTGGTCTATCTGGCGGAGCGCGACGCGCTCACCGGACTTTACAACCGCCACCGCTTCCAGCATGAACTGACCCGGACCCTTCTGGAAACCGACCGCCATCAGACGCGATGCGCGGTGATGTTTTTCGATCTCGACGAATTCAAGACCATCAACGATAGCTACGGCCACCGTGCGGGCGATGCGCTGTTGATTCGGGTGGCTGGCGAGATCGGCGCACTGGTGCGGCGCAACGAGGTGCTGGCGCGTCTGGGCGGCGACGAGTTCGCCATCCTGCTGCCGACCGTGCAGGGTGCCGAGGCCGAAGCGCTGGCCGATCGCGTGGTCCGCGCGGTCGGCCAGATTCCGTTCCGCTTCGAAGGGCAGAACCTGCGTGTCACCGCCAGCCTCGGCATCGCCTATTACCCGATGCACGCAGCGGATGCCGACGACCTGGTGGCGTGTGCCGATATCGCCATGTACCAGGCCAAGGAGGCCGGTAAGAATACTTGGCGTGTGTATCGCGCCGACAGCCAGGCCGACAGTGAAATGCGCAGCCGCCTGTCGTGGAGCGAACGCATCAGCAACGCGCTCGAGAAAGGCCTGTTCCAGCTGCATTTCCAGGGCGTGTACCGGGCAGAGGACGGCGCTTTGTCCCATCTGGAGGCGCTGGTGCGCATGATCGACGAGCGCAATCCCGGTCAGCTCATCATGCCGGCGCACTTCATCCAGCTGGCCGAGCGGACAGGCCGCATCGTCGACATCGACCGCTGGGTGATCCGCGAGGTGTTGCAACGGCTGGCCGCCAATCCGGCCATCCCGTCGATCGCCGTCAACCTGTCAGGGCGATCGCTGTCTGAACCTGGCCTGCCGCAAACCATCGGCAACGAATTGCGTGAGGCGGGGGTCGACCCCGGCCGCCTGATCGTCGAAATCACCGAAACCGCCGCGGTTTCCGATCTGCACGATGCGCAGCGCATGATCGAGGCGCTGCGCCAGATGGGCTGCGGTGTCTGCCTCGATGACTTCGGTGTCGGCTTCGCCTCCTTCGCCTATCTGAAGCACCTGAATGTCGACACCATCAAAATCGACGGCATTTTCATTCGCGACCTGTCCAACGACCCGGATAACCAGGTATTCGTGCAGGCCATGGTCAGCGTCGCGCTCGGCCTCGGCAAGGCGGTGGTGGCGGAGTACGTCGAGGACGGCGAAACGCTTGCCCTGCTGCGCCGCTTCGGCGTCGATCTGGTGCAGGGCTACCACTTGGACCGGCCCGCCGCCGACCACCCCGCACTGCATCCCCTGGCCTGAGCCTTGACGGCGTCCGGGCTGGACGGGAATGTTAAAATGTCGCGTTTTTCGCGTATTTCAGGACATTCCCCGTGCTCACCGCTTCCAGCATCACCCTGCAATTCGGGGCCAAGCCCCTGTTCGAGAACGTCAACGTCAAGTTCGGCGACGGCAACCGCTATGGCCTGATCGGCGCCAACGGCTGCGGCAAGTCCACTTTCATGAAAATCCTCGCCGGCGAGTTGGAGACGACTTCCGGCAATGTTTCGCTTGATCCGGGCGAACGCATGGCCTGGCTGCGCCAGGATCAGTTCGCTTATGAAGATCAGCGTGTGCTCGACGTGGTGATGCAGGGCCACGCCGAGATGTGGAAGGTGATGCAGGAGAAAGACGCCATCTACATGAACCCGGGGGCGACCGAGGAGGACTACCTGCACGCCGCCGAACTCGAAGCCCGATTCGGCGAAATGGGTGGCTACGATGCCGAGGCGCGCGCCGGTCAGCTGCTGCTTGGTGTCGGCATCCCGATCGAGCAGCACAACGGCACCATGAGCCAGATCGCACCGGGCTTCAAGCTGCGCGTGCTGCTGACCCAGGCCTTGTTCTCCAGCCCCGACATCCTGCTGCTCGACGAGCCGACCAACAACCTCGACATCAACACCATCCGCTGGCTTGAAAACGTCCTGAACGAGAGCAACGCCACCATCATCGTCATCTCGCACGACCGCCACTTCCTCAACCAGGTCTGTACCCACATGGCCGACCTCGACTACGGAACGATCAAGGTCTATCCGGGCAATTACGACGACTACATGTTGGCCTCCTCTGAGGCCAAGGCGCGCCAGGCGTCAGCCAACGCCCGCGCCAAGGACAAGGTCGCCGAGCTGCAGGAGTTCGTGCGCCGCTTCTCGGCCAACAAGTCGAAGGCGCGCCAGGCCACCAGCCGCATGAAGATGATCGACAAGATCAAGATCGAGGACTTCAAGCCCTCCTCGCGGCAGAACCCCTACATCCGCTTCGAACCCGAAAAGGCACTGCACCGCCGCGCGCTCGAAGTCGAAAACCTCAAGTTCGGCTATGACCAGACAGCGCTTTTCACCAATCTCGGCTTCTCGCTCGAGGCGGGCGAGAAAATGGCCATCATCGGCGGCAACGGGGTCGGCAAATCGACGCTGATGAAGCTGCTGATGGACGAGTTGTCACCGCAATACGGCGAGGTGCGCTGGAGCGAGAACGCCAACGTCGGCTATTTCGCCCAGGATCATGCCGCCGACTTCGATTCCGACATGAACCTGACCGACTGGATGCACCAGTGGACGCAGCAGGGCGACGACGAACAGGTGCTGCGCGGCATCCTCGGCCGTCTGCTGTTCTCCGGCGACGACGTCAAGAAATCGGTGCGCGTGCTGTCCGGTGGCGAAAAAGGTCGCATGCTCTACGGCAAGCTGATGCTCGGCCGCCACAACGTGCTGCTGATGGACGAACCGACCAACCACATGGACATGGAGTCGATCGAGTCGCTCAACCTCGCGCTCGATCTTTTCAAGGGCACGCTGATCTTCGTCTCGCACGACCGCCAGTTCGTCAGCAGCCTCGCCACCCGCATCCTCGAAATCACTCCGGAAGGCGTCGAGTTCTACATGGGCACCTACGACGAGTACCTGCATTCGAAGGGGCTGGAGTAAATCTCTTGCCGCCAAGGACGCCAAGAAACACGAAGGACAACCCCTCTGCTACCTGGGTGCTTGGATTCCTTGGCGTCCTTGGCGGTTAAACGTATTTGATCCGAATTGCCCTGGAGCACCTGTATGAGTGAAATTGTCATCATTGGTCTCGGCCAGTTGGGCCGTGTGTTCGCGGGCGGTCTGCTGCGAACCGGACATACCGTCGTCCCGGTCAACCGCGGCGACGACATGTTCACCGTCGCGCGCGCCCATCCCGATCCCGCGCTGGTGCTGGTGGCGGTTGCCGAAAGCGATCTGCACACGGTGCTGGCGGCAATGCCGAAGGCCTGGCGGTCGCAAGTCGCGCTGATCCAGAACGAGCTGCTGCCACGCGACTGGGAACAATACCGCTACAGCGACCCCACCGTGATTTCGGTGTGGTTCGAAAAGAAGAAGGGCACCGACGCCAGGCCGCTGATTCCTTCGCCGGTGGCCGGCCCCGGCGCCTCACTGCTGCGCCGCGCGCTGAATTCAATCGATCTGCCGTGCCGCGAAGTGGCCCTGGGTGATGAACTGCTGTTCGAACTGGTGAGGAAGAATGTCTACATCCTCACCACCAATATCGCCGGGCTCAAAACCGGCGGCACCGTGGCGCAGTTGTGGGCGCAGCACCAGACCTTCGGACTTCAGGTGGCGGGTGAGATCATGGATATCCAGGATGCGCTGACCGGCGTCGCACACGATCGCGACAGGCTCATCGCCGGGATGCTCGAGGCTTTCGATGGCGACCCCGG
>JBGSTQ010000110.1:0-2982 GCA_041736375.1 Thiobacillaceae bacterium | reverse complement strand
CGCTGCAGCCGGCCCGGCCAGCGTGTCGGACGACGTGCGCCAGGCCCTGCTCGCACTCGGCTACAACGAGCGCGAAGCGACGGAGGCCCTGCGCCAGGTGCCCGCTGACCTGCCGGTGCAGGACGCCATTCGCCAGGCACTCAAACTCCTGTCCAAGGCCTGATAAGCTAGCGCAATGATCGAAACCGACCGCCTCATCGCCCCCGAACCTGTCAGCATGCAGGAGGAGCAGATCGAGCGCGCCCTGCGGCCGCGCACCCTGGCGGAATATGTCGGCCAGGTGAAGGCGCGCGAGCAGCTGGAGATATTCATCCATGCCGCAAGGAAGCGCAGCGAGGCGCTCGATCATGTGCTGCTGTTCGGCCCGCCGGGACTCGGCAAAACCACCTTGGCGCACATCATTGCCCGCGAGATGGGGGTCAACCTGCGCCAGACTTCCGGCCCGGTGCTCGAGCGTGCCGGCGATCTGGCCGCGCTGTTGACCAACCTCGAACCGCACGACGTGTTGTTCATCGACGAGATTCACCGCCTGTCGCCGGTGGTCGAGGAAGTGCTCTACCCGGCGCTGGAGGATTTCCAGATCGATATCATGATCGGCGAGGGCCCGGCGGCGCGCTCGGTCAAGCTCGATCTGCCGCCGTTCACCCTGATCGGCGCGACCACCCGCGCCGGCATGCTGACCAATCCGCTACGTGACCGCTTCGGCATCGTGGCACGGCTGGAGTTCTACACCCCGGATGAACTGGGCTTCATCGTCCATCGCTCGGCCGGGCTGCTGAAAATGGAACTGGACGAGGCTGGCGCGCTGGAAATCGCGCGTCGTTCGCGCGGCACCCAGCGCATCGCCAACCGTCTGTTGCGGCGGGTGCGCGACTACGCCGAGGTCAAGGCGGAGGGACGTGCCACCGGCGCGGTGGCGGATGCGGCGCTGGTGATGCTCGATGTCGACCACGCCGGACTCGACGTGATGGACCGCAAGCTGCTTTCGGCTGTGGTGGACAAGTTCATGGGCGGACCGGTAGGGCTGGACAATCTGGCGGCGGCGATCGGCGAGGCGCGCGACACCATCGAGGACGTGCTGGAACCCTACCTGATCCAGCAGGGCTACCTGCAGCGCACCCCGCGCGGACGCATGGCGACCGCGCTGACCTATCGGCATTTCGGGCTGGTGATGCCGTCGGCCAACTCCGGCGCCGATCTGTTCTAGGCCATGTTCAGCCTGCCTGTCAGGGTGTACTGGGAAGACACCGACGCGGGCGGCGTGGTTTATTACGCCAACTATCTCAGGTTCATGGAGCGGGCGCGCTCGGAGTGGCTGCGCGGCCTGGGCGTCGAGCAGGACCAGCTGCGCGACCAGCAGGGCGTGGTATTTGTGGTGCGACGCGTCGAGATTGATTACCTGGCGCCGGCACGCTTCAACGACCTGCTCGAGGTGTCGGTCAGACTGGTCGAAACGGCGCGCGCCAGCATCGATGTGGAGCAGACCGTCGCCGCGGGGCCAACCCGGTTGGTCTGCTCGCGGGTCAAACTCGTCTGCGTCGACGCCGCGCGCTTCAAACCCGCTAAAATACCAGCGGACCTCATCCAACAACTTGTCCGGCAGCCGTGAACCCCGACCTCAGCCAAAATCTCTCCCTGCTCCATCTCATCATCCATGCCTCGGTTCCGGTTCAGGCGGTCATGACCCTGCTGGCCATCGCTTCGATGATGTCGTGGTGGTACATCTTCATCAAGCTGTTCGCGCTGAGGCGCGCGGCGCGGGTGACCGAGCGCTTCGAGCGAGAATTCTGGGGCGGCGGTGACATCAATGCCATGTACCAGCGGGTGTCCGCCGAGCGCGAAGGGGCGGGCGAGATGGAGCGCATCTTTGAGGCCGGTTTTCGCGAGTTTCTCAAGCTGAGGCGACAGGCAGGCGTTTCGGTCAACGTCATCATGGACGGCACGCGCCGCGCGATGCGCGCGACCTACCAGCGCGAACTGGACGGCCTCGAGTCGCATCTGTCCTTCCTCGCCACAGTCGGCTCGGTGTCGCCCTATATCGGCCTGTTCGGCACCGTGTGGGGAATCATGCTGGCATTCCAGAGCCTCGCATCGGTTGCGCAGGCCACCCTGGCGCAGGTGGCGCCGGGCATCGCCGAAGCGCTGATCGCGACCGCCATGGGCCTGTTCGCCGCGATTCCGGCCGTGGTCAGCTACAACCGCTACACCCACGACATCGACCGTCTGGCAAACCGCATGGAGAGCTTCATGGAGGAGTTTTCCAACATTCTGCAACGGCAGGCCACCAAACCCGCTTGAGCCATGGCACGCGTCCGCAAACAGATGGCCCAGATCAACGTCGTTCCGCTGATCGACGTCATGCTGGTGTTGCTCGTTGTCTTCATGATCACCGCGCCCTTTATCAATCCGGGCCAGGTTAATTTGCCCAGTGTCGGCCAGACGTCGCAGACGCCCTCGCTGCCGCTGGAAGTCATCATCAAGGAATCGGGCGAATATCTGCTGCGCGACCGTGCCGCTGACGGCAGCGAGCGCCAGGTGACGAAGGCGGCGCTGGCGGGGGAAATCCTCCAACTGCACCGGACGCGGCCTGACCAGCCGGTGGTGATCGCGGCGGACAAGAACGTGCGCTACGAAGAAGTCATGGACACCATGACCTTGCTGCAAAACGCCCAGATTTCACGCATAGGCCTGCTTGCGCGACCCGCGCCCTGAACCGGCTTGACGCCATGAGCCTTGCCATCGACGCCCCTTTCATTCCCAGGCGCGGTTCCAGTTTCGTGGCGGGCCTGCTGGCGCTTGGCGTCCACGCGCTGTTTGTCCTGCTGCTGGTATTTGGCGTGTCCTGGCAAACCCAGCATCCGGCCCCGGTCATGGTCGATCTGTGGGATGCCTTGCCGGCGCCGTCGGTTCCCGCCCCGCTGCCAGAGCCGCCGCCCGAACCCCTGCCCTCGCAGCCCGAGCCCCCCCCCCCCCCCCCCCCCC
>JBGSTQ010000061.1:0-2795 GCA_041736375.1 Thiobacillaceae bacterium | reverse complement strand
GCCGGCGGCGCTGCGGATCGGGCAGCGCATCAGCGAGGAAGCCTTCGCTGCGCGCGCCAATGACTATCTGAAAGCCGCGCTGTTACGCGAGGGCAAGGCGCTCGGCCTGGTCATGTTTGTCGTCGGCGAAGACGAACTCGGCGAAGCCTTTGTGCTGTTCGACTTCAGCCGCAGGCAGTCGGTGTTCATTGCCCAGCCGCCCAGCCCGCTGCCGCCGGGTCGCAAGCTCGGGTATTCGCTGCGGCTGATCGATTCCCTGACTTTCCGCAGCCACGTGTTCACTGCGCTCGGCCACCCGGTCACCATGACGAACCGGCTGCTGTGGCTGGCCGCTCATTCCGGTGTTGTCCTGCTGCCGCACGGCACGGCGGTGACGAATGGTGCCCCGCCGCCGCTCGCCACCGGTGCGGGAATGGATCTGGTGAAATGGGAGCAGCACCTGGATACACTCGTCGGCTCCGAGCAATACCGCGGCAGCATGAAGCCGCTGATCGATGGCGAGGCCTTTTTTGTGTCACTGGTCCAGTCCTTTCAGGATGCGCGCGAATCGGTCGAGATCCGGCTCTATATTTTTGACAGCGACGACTATGCATTGCGGATCGCCGATCTGCTGAAGCGCCGTTCGCACGAGATCAGGGTACGGGTATTGATCGACCATCTCGGCACCCTGTCTGCAGGACAGGTGCCCTCGAAATCGCCTTATTACTCACGCAGCAAGCCGCCGGTGTCGATAGCCAGCTATCTGCAGCAGGATTCGAATGTCGAGGTGCGCATGGTCAACAATCCCTGGCTGACGTCCGATCACACCAAGGTCATCGTCGTCGACCGCAGCAAGGCATTCCTGGGCGGCATGAACATCGGCCGCGAATACCGCTACGAATGGCACGATCTGATGGTCGAACTGGATGGCCCGATCGTCGGCCGCCTGCTCAAGGATTTCGACAAGCGCTGGGCCTATGCCGGCTTCGGCGGCGATCTCGCGTACGCTCTCGCCTCGCTGAAGGATGAGCCCTATTCCGGAGAGGGGGACGGGCCCGGCTTCATCGACATCCGCCCGCTTTACACCCGCACCGGCGACGCCCAGATCCTGCGCGCCCAGCTTGCCGCGATCCGCCAGGCCCGATCCCGCATCTATGTCGAGCAACCCTATGTTTCGGAGGACGAAGTCATTGCCGAACTGATCCGCGCTCGCCGGCGCGGCGTCGACGTGCGAGTCGTCCTGCCCGTCCATAGCGACTCCGGGTTCATGAACGGCGCCAACCTGCTCGCCGCCAGGGCCTTCATCCGCAACGGCGTCCGGGTCTACGGCTACCCCGGCATGACGCACGTCAAGGCTGCGCTTTTCGATGGCTGGGCCTGCGTGGGATCGGCCAACTTCGACAAGCTCAGCCTGCGCATCAACCAGGAGACCAATCTCGCGACGTCGGATCCGCACTTTGTGGCGCTCATCCAGCGCGAACTGTTCGAGGCCGATTTCGCGCGCTCCACCGAATGGACCGAGGCAAAACCGGTGGGCTGGAACGATTACATCGCCGAGTTCATCGCCGACCAGTTGTAAAGCAGGCGCAAGTGCCGTCAATGCAACCAGCAGCAACCAGGTGACAGCCCGGGAAGGTGTCGTTTAGGCGGACGTCATTTGCGTTCCGGTTCACCACGATCACGGCCTGCACCGCTGCCACCCAAAACGCATGGTCAGGACCAGGATCTGCTCACTTACCCGTTTCACCCGGGACTTGTGCCCGTCCGCCAGCAACCTTTCAGGGCCCGCTTACCAGGTGGTCGAAAGGCAGCCTAGCCCTGCATCCCCTCCAGCAGCGCCATCGCCCACGCCACCCCGAAGCCGTTGGCGTCGCTCATCACCGCCCCCAGCCCGCCCTTGCAGTTGTGGCCCGACAGATCCATGTGCAGCCACGGCGTGTCGCCGACGAAGCGCGAGAGGAAACGGGTGGCGAGAATGTGGTCGGCCTCGCCTTCCATGCTGCACTGCTTGACGTCGGCCACCGTCGAATCGAGGCTGCTGTCGTAGTCCTCGGGATAAGGGAAGACGACGATGCGCTCGCCGCTGACGGTCGCAGCACGCGAAGCCGAGTGCGCCAGCGCGCTGGAGGAGGCGAACACACCGGACATGCGGCTGCCGAGCGCGTAGTGCATGGTGCCGGTCAGCGTGGCGAAATCGGCGATGAGCGCGGGCTTGCCTTTGGCTGCCAGCGTCAGCGTATCGGCCAGCACCATGCGGCCTTCGGCGTCGGTGTGGACGATTTCGATAGTGGTGCCGTTGAGCGCCTTCACCACCTCGTTCTGCCGGTAGGCCTCGGGGCTGATGTGGTTTTCAGCGAGCGCGACCCAGCCTTCCAGCGCGACCGGCAGCTTGAGCTTCGAGGCGGCGGCGAGGATGCCCAGCACCACCGCCGAGCCGTTCATATCCTCGTGCATGCCCTGCATGTATTTGGCCGGCTTGAGGTTATGGCCGCCGGTATCGAAGCAGATGCCCTTGCCGACGAAGGCAACCTTTTTCCCTGACCCTTGACCCCTGACCCCTGACCCCTTTTTAGGCCCCTTGTAGCTGACGCGCACGATCGCCGCATCCTTCGCCGGCGAACCCTGCGCCACCGCGCAGAACGCGCCGGCGCCCATCTTCTTCAGCTTGTCGAAGGGAAATTCCTCGACCGTCCAGCCGTATTGCTTGGCCAGCGCCCTGATGCGCTTGCGGTAGACGCCGGGCGTGAGCTCGTCCGGCCCCTGCACGGTGAGGCTGCGGGTGAGCAGGTTGCCTTCGGCCAGCGCCTGCACGCGGG
>JBGSTQ010000043.1:0-5765 GCA_041736375.1 Thiobacillaceae bacterium | reverse complement strand
ACCTGCGGGCGTGGGCCGCGCTCGCCGATGCCGACACACGACCTGATCAGGTCGGGTGGTCGCGCTGTGGTGTGCTGCATCTGGCCCGGGACGAGGCCGCCGCGCAGAAGCAGAAAACCGCGATCGAGATCAATCGTCTGCCGGCTGATTTCGCGCGATGGGTCGAGGCTCCCGAAGCAGGCGCGCTCGCCAACTGGAAGGTCGGTCAGCCGGGAGTGTATTACCCGCATGCCGGCTGGATTGTGCCGACCGACTTGTGCCGCACCTGGCTGCATCATCCACGCATTGCCACGCGCTATGGGTGCACGGTCGCGCGGATCGAGGCGACCGGCAATCAATGGGGCCTTTACGCCGGGGACGGAACGCTACTGCTGCGGGTGGATGCGGTGGTGCTTGCCAATGCGCGCGATGCCTTGGCTCTGGTCCCCGAACAGCCCTGGTTGCTGCAGACCGTGCGCGGGCAGATTACCCTCCTGCCCCAGGGTGCATTGCCCGCAATCGGGCGCGTCATCGCCAGGGAAGGCTATCTGGCACCGACACCGGACCGACGGACGATCGTCGGCGCGACCTACGAACACGACAGCTGCGATACCCGCCCGCGGCGTGAAAGCGACGAAGCGAATCTGGCGCGTCTCGAAGCCATCCTGCCCGGGGCGGCGGCGAATATCAACGTCGAAGCGGTCGAGGGCCGCGCCTCGCTGCGTGCGGTGCTGCCTGACCGTCTGCCCTTGCTCGGGCCGGTCAAGGGCAGGGAGGGCGTCCATGTCGCTGCCGGCTACGGCTCGCGCGGTGTCGTCTGGGCTGCCCTGCTCGGTGAAACGCTGGCGTGCCAGATCCTGCAGGAACCCTTGCCGCTGGAGCAGGACCTGATCGAAGCGATATCGCCGGCGCGTTACCGGGTGTCGAAGTGAGGAAGCATGGGAGTTCCGGTCAGGCGATATGACTACGGAAGGTGCTGGATGTCGCGCAACTCGCGGCCGTGATCTCCCTGATTTTTTCGTGCGAGTAATTTCAGGTGGACGGCAACCATCCACAATGGGCATAGCGGACGAAGGCCGCACTCGAACGGGTCGATAAAATGCTACAGGCGGGTGGGAGGTGCGGCGAGGAGTTTTGAGAATGGGCACTGCCCGCTGAGGGTAGTGCCCGACCGCATCTTCCCGTCGATACGGGAAGCGGCTACAGCAACTGAAACGTCTGCTTACTTCTTGGTGCCGTTCACGACAGCCTTCAGCGTGGCGCCCGCCTTGAACGCGGGGACCTTGGCGGCCTTGATCTTCAGCTCTTCGCCGGTCTTGGGGTTGCGACCGGTGCGGGCGGCGCGCTTGCGCACTTCGAAGGTGCCGAAGCCCACCAGCGTCAGCGAGTCGCCTTTCTTCAGGGTGGCCGTGACGATGTCGATCAGTGCGCCGACTGCACGTTCGGCATCCGCCTTGGTGGAATCGGTCTTGGCGGCCAGTGCGTCGACGAGTTCTTTTCTGTTCATGTTTTAAGCTCCTTGGTTGAGATAAATTTTAGTCAGGGGTGAATTATTGGGAATAAGCCGTCCGCTGGCAATGCCCCAATTCGAATGCCTGCACGGTGCGTTCCCGGTATGGCAAGACGTGACATTAACTCAATTCTCGGGAAAAGCCATAACACCTGTGGCCAATTCTTTGCCGAGAAGCCCACTCGGTCATGTTTCGCCCCTGTGCCGCGGCGGTGCAATGCCGCAGCGGAGCGGTGATGATGCCTGCCTGGCCGAGGTCAAACCGCTCGGCATTGCGGCAGATCCGCACCATGATCCTGCCCCGGACGCCGCCGCTGATGGTGGTTGTGCGGATCATTTCACCTGTTCCCCAAGCTGCGTAACGATGTCGTCGGCGACGTTCCGGAAGATGGATTCCCATGCCCCGATCGTATAGCCCCCGCCGGCATCCACGGTGCGCTTGGCGTCGACCGATCCAATCTTGCGTTTGTCGGCGTCATAGAGCTCGCCCCTGACCACCAGAACCGTCGATCCCCAGCCAGGCATCAGCCAGCGCTTGAATGCGTCTCCTTTCTGGTACTCCACGATATCGGCGGTCAGCTCCAGTTTCGGGGCGGTGTCGCCCGTCCACTCGAGGTTCCTTTTCTTCAGGGCCTGGAGGAACGCATCGGCCAGCATTTTTTCAACATCAATGTCAAAGCTCTGCCCCGTCTGATTCTTGACGGGCCCCAATAGGACCATCGTGCCGGGTTGCACGGTGTACTGCTTGTCGAGGTCGACCTTGTGCTCCACGGTGCCGCAACCGGTGAAGAGCAGCAGAGCCACCAGGATTGGGGCGAGCGTTCCAGAGGTGGGGAGATGGGTCATGTAAAACCTCCAAAGATGATGGTGTTGATGAATCTGAGTTGCCGCGGCATTCCGATCGCTGTGGATCGGAAGTCTCGGCTGCGGATCACTAATGGACCGCTTTCGTCGCGGCACAACCTTCGACGAGGAAGTCGCGACCGGGCTACACACGTCAATCATAATTTTTGAGGATCGGCGGCCTCACGGCTTGCAATAAGCCGGAAAAAACAACTTCTGGGCATTCGGACCTTCAATGGCCCGATATTTGCCACCGGAAACTCTGGGGCAATCCCTGGCCAAACCTGCCTTGACGACAGCCGCTGCAATATCCTGGCCGCCTACATAACAGGTCCCGATCTCAAATTTGGGGGTTCTGGTCTTGTCGAGAACGCATCGCACACGCTTGCCTTCGGCGTATCGTTCCAGGAATGCTGTTGCTTCCTTTCCGCCTCGCTGGTTTGTCTCCGGCGCTGCGATCCCGTGCAATCGCACCTTGATCGTGCCGCTGTCGGTGATGACGTGGATGGTATCGCCGTCGATCACAAGGCCAGTGCCGGAAATTTCAGACTGTGCGAAAGCGGGTAGTGAGGCCAGGAGGAAAAGCAGGCCGACAATTTTCAATGTGATTCCCTGTGCATGTTGGGGAATGATAATGCCAGCGAGGTTCGGCGCTGTGATCCTCAAGCCGAGGCGTTTGTGCATGAACAAAATATACAATGATTGAATAATGTGATTGTCAGAGGGTTGGTCCATTCCCCTGATAGTTCCTGGGAGATCGTGATGACAGAACTAGGAGTAGTGTTTCGCCTCATCCGGAAAGCGTCGATTGCTGTAGTGGTGAGCTGCGGCTTATGCACGATTGCTCTTGCCGATAACAAGGTCCCGCCGGCCTTTCCTTTCCCGGCGGTGCCGATGCTGCCCGCCATGCCACAGGCCGAACTGCCCCCCAACACCATGCTTCCGCCGGTGTCCCGCGAGGCGAAGCGCATGTGGGCGCAACTATTCATGATGTTCAACCCTGTCAGCGTGCGTGACCTGCTCAACTTCATGGGGCACAAAATCCCCGCAAAGACCGGTTTAAGCGTGGATGATGTGGTGGAGGCACTCATCGGCCGGGCCGAGAAACACGGTTTCTTGCTGGTGAATCGTTACCAGATGTGGAAGGAACTGCAGCAAAGGACGGGCGAGGCGGAGCCCTACAAGGTCGAAGTAGTGAGCATCTGCGACCCGCAGGTGAGCCGCGACTGGATGGACTATGCACCGGAAATGGCGTTGTTTGTTCCGCCGCGCATTGCGGTGGTGGAAGACCGTACCCGGCAAATCTGGCTAATCATGCTGGACTGGGATATGCATTGGCTGGACACCGCCCGCGGCACGGCCTTTGACCCCAAGCTGCGTGTCCAGGGCATCGAGCGCAGGGAGATGCTGGAAGACATCATGCGGGCCGCCGCCAACGGCGAGAAATAGGGCCTGCAAACCACACGCCATTAACGACAGGTACTGATCCCCGGCCACGCCAGCCCGTCGCCGACTTATCTGTGGCTAGCGCAGCGCCGGAACCTCACTTCATCAAGCCGAGGCACTTACCCTTGCATGCATTCTTGGCAGGCGAAGACTTCTTGCCGCATTTTTCCATCGGGCTTGCAAGTATCTCGTCGACCTCGCTCTGCGCGAGCACCTGGGCTACATAAGGCTCCCCGGTCAGTGCCTCGATATTCTGCGCAAAAGCGCGCAAGTGATTGCGTGATCCGCACAGCAGGCTCTCGTAGACCGCATCGATATCCGCCTTCTGGGAGTTATCAATGGCTGTCTTGATATCCCTCATGTCGGTTTCTTCGATGATACCGCCCACCTCTAGGGCGTCGAGGGGACTATCCAAGCCCTTGTCGATCAAGAAGTCATAGAGTTCTTTCAGTTCTTCGTTGGTGAACTCGCCAATTTCATTGTTCGCCGCAGGATCGGGCAGTCTGTATTTCTTCAGCAACTTGAGCAGGGCGTCCATGTGCATCTGCTCGGAGCTGGCGATATTGGAGAACACCGAGAGATCATTCCATGTCTCGAAGAGTGTCAGGTAAGTATCCCGGGCCAGTTTCTCCTCTTCCCGCATAAAAAGAAGGTCGGCCTCCTCATCCGCAGAAAGGGGCAGGGGCGCGCTGTAGCTGTCCGAATAAAACAGGCTACTAAAAACAAGCAGCATGGCCGTGAGCAGCATTGGGAATTTTCTGGTGAGCATTTTTCTTCTCCTGTGAAATAGAAATCCATTTGCGGACCGGTGCCGGAATCCCTGGTTTTTCGGTCAGGGGCGTGCTGGCTCCTGTTTGGCACCGGACTTGACCCTCGCGTCACAAGCAAGCCCCTCTCAATTTCCGTCCCGCTAATGCAACCCCCACGCCGGGCTGATGCCGGTGCGCGTGCCACGTGCGCAGCCATCATAAGGAGCTTGCATTCCAGCCCTTCTATGAATCGATATGCATAAAATCAGACTAGACATTGCTTTCGGTTATTCAACTCGGGAATGGCGGCTTCGCCGGAGGGACGCCTGCACTGACCGATTGCACCCAACAGGCTTGTCTCCCCGGATCTCAACGATTTTGGGAGGCTGATCCGTGATCACAGCCTGAGCGAACGATTTAATTTATAGGTCAGGTGGCGGCTGCGAAGATGGCCCTGGAAAACCTTGAGTCAGACAGGAGGGCGGCCCGGTGCTGCGCGTGATCATGCGAAGGAGCAAGGGTTTGCCGCAGGAGATTTTCATCGCGTGGACACTGGTCCCGTGCGGGCTAGGTTGGGCTCAGGAGACGGAAATTTCCAGTTCTGAGCGGTACTGAAACGGGCCTAAGCCCGCCGTTCATCCTTTCAGCCGCACCCGCTTCTCCACCGTAAGCACCTCGCCTGCCGCATCCAACACCGCATAAAGCCTCGGCTTCGGGCTGCCACCCCAGGTTGGGCCGGGGGAGGGGCTGTCCAGATACACCACACGCGCGCCGTCGAACTGCTTCTCGACCTGTCCGTGGGCAAGCAGATGGTGCAGGGTGTCGAGGGAAATCCCGCGCTGCTTCATGCGGCTGAATGCCAAGGGGCTGATCTTTCCGAGTTTCATCATGAGCTTCCTCCTGTTTGCCTGTGCTGCCTGATTCACGCAGCGCATTGGCGTTTTTCGAAATCAGTATTTATACTGTACATGCATACAGTATTTGGAGAAAGCCCATGCGAGACCTCACGCGCCGTCAGGAAGAAATTCTCGGCCTCATCCGGGAATGGATCGAGACCACCGGCCTGCCACCGACGCGCGCGGAGATTGCGCAGCGCTTCGGCTTCAGTTCGCCGAACGCGGCCGAGCAGCATCTCAAAGTGCTGGCGAAAAAGGGCGTGCTGGATCTGGTGCCGGGGATGTCGCGCGGCATCCGGCTCAAGGGTGGCGGCGGGGTGCCGGTGGTGGGCCAGGTGGCGG
>JBGSTQ010000042.1:0-7015 GCA_041736375.1 Thiobacillaceae bacterium | reverse complement strand
GGCGCGCGTAGCCGCGAGCGGAGCGCGCCGACAGGCGGGCATTGGCCAGCACCATCGGCACCTTCAGGCTTGCCGCCTGCCGCAGCAGATTCGGCCATAGTTCGGTTTCCATCAGCACGCCCAGTCGCGGCCTGGCCTGGCGCAAGAAGCGCCGCATCAGCCAGGCGTAGTCATAAGGCAGGTAGCGCACCTGGGCGTATTCGCCATACAGCGCCTGGGCCGTGGCGCGTCCGGTCGCGGTCATGCAGGTCAGCAACAGCGGCAGCCCGGGATGCGCCTGTCGCAGGGCGGCGATCAGCGGTGCGGCGGCACGGGTTTCTCCCACCGACACAGCATGAATCCACAACGCATCGCGGATCGGTGGCGCGCCCAGCGCCAGGCGTTCGCCCAAGTGGTGCCAGTAGCCGCGCTCCCGCAGCCCCCGCCAGACGAGACGCAGCGGAATCAGCGGTGCGGCGAGCAGCAGGGCCAGCCGATAGAGGCTCCAGTCAAAGGTCAGGCGCAGCGTGTGCATCAGCGGATTGTAAACGGGTCGATGCTAGAATCGACGCCACTCTGGAGGCCCATCATGAAAGTACTGGTTACAGGATCCGCCGGCTTTATCGGCATGCATGTCGCGCAGATTCTGCTCAAACGCGGCGACGAGGTCGTCGGCATCGACAACCTCAACGACTACTACGACCCCGCGCTCAAACTCGCGCGGCTGGAGCAGTTAAAGCCGTATCCCAACTTCCGCTTCCTCAAGGACGACATCGCCGACCGCATGATGATGGAGGACCTGTTCGAGAAGGGACACTTCGACGCCGTCATCAACCTCGCCGCCCAGGCTGGCGTGCGCTACTCGCTGAAGAATCCGCACGCCTACGTGCAGTCAAACCTGGTCGGTTTCGCCAACCTGCTCGAAGGCTGCCGCCACCACGGCGTCAAGCACTTCGTCTACGCCAGCTCGTCCAGCGTCTACGGCGCCAACACCAAAATCCCGTTCTCGGTGCACGACGCGGTCAACCACCCGGTGAGCCTGTATGCCGCGAGCAAGAAGGCCAACGAGCTGATGGCGCACACCTACTCGCACCTCTATGGCCTGCCGACCACGGGTCTTCGCTACTTCACCGTCTACGGTCCGTGGGGCCGGCCCGACATGTCGCCGTGGTTGTTCACCTCGGCCATTCTCGAAGGCCGCACCATCGACGTCTTCAACCACGGCGACATGATGCGCGACTTCACCTACATCGACGACATCGCCGACGGCACGGTCAAGGTGCTCGACCGCATCCCAGAGGGCAATCCCAACTTCGACCACAAGCACCCCGACCCCGCCAGCAGCCACGCGCCCTACCGCCTCTACAACATCGGCAACCACACCCCGGTGCAGTTGATGGACTTCATCGGCACCATCGAAAAGGCCCTGGGCCAGGAAGCGAAGAAGAATTTCCTGCCGATGCAGGACGGCGACGTGCAGACCACCTACGCGGACGTGGACGACCTCATCCGCGACACCGGCTTCAAGCCGGCGACGACGCTGGAATACGGGATCTGGAAGTGGGTGGAGTGGTATCGGACGTACAAGCGGCAGGGCTGAGCTTGAAGAAATATCCGAAGCTGATCCCTTTGGCTTGAATGTAAGAGAATCGCAGGCAGTCCCGGTTTCATTAGAGATTTTAAGGCGGCCCAGAGATCGCCCCCTTCCAAGGAGCGCACACCATGAAAAGTATGTTTTTCCTGTTGAGCCTTGTTCTGATCGGACCCGGTATGTCTTCAGCAAGCGCGGGCAGCGAACTAGTCTCGGTGGACGTTCGCCCCGGCGTGACGATGAAAATGATGGTTCTGGCGCCCGCATCGAGCCCCAAAGGGGTCATAGTTCTGTACGCGGGTGGAGAAGGAACGCTCGACTTGGGAAGTTTTTTTGGCAAGCCAGTAATCGGAAATGCCTCCTACGCACAGAACTTTCTCGTCCGGGTCCGCGACAAGTTCGTCGACAACGGATATGTCGCCGTTCTGCCGGATGTCCCCAGCGATCGCAAGAAACTGGACTACAAGTATCGACTGAGCAACGATCAGATTTCAGATGCCAAGTCCACCCTTGCCTTCCTCAGGAGCCGGTATCAACTACCTGTCTGGCTGGCCGGAACGAGCGCAAGCAGTATGAGTGTGGCTCATGTTGCCAGTCAGCTGACGGACGAAATCAACGGAATAATTCTGACGGCGAGTGTGACGCAGGTTCCATCAAACCATGCCGTTTATGGTGAATTCCCACAGGGAACTGCCAGCACGAATCTTGCCGGGGTAAAAGTACCGGCACTCGTGGTATCCAACACTGAGGATAGCTGTCATTTCAGTCCGCCTGCCGACTCGGAGACCATCCGGAACCGATTGACCAATTCACCGCGGGTTGTGGTCAAGTATTTTTCCGGGGGTGACGCGCCTCGCTCGGAACCCTGCAATGCATTGTCTCGGCATGGATTCCTGGGGATTGAAAATGACGCGGTCGAATCGATGATGAATTTCATGATCGGTTCGTGAACTGCATTGAACCGTAAACGCGAAACCAGAATACGGAACAACCCGGCACATCTTAGATCACGGTTTTCGAAATATCGCGGGTATCGTGGAACGGAACCAAAGGGGTGGCCTTCGGAAACAAATGGAATCCAGGCTATGCATTCATGGCTAACCGAATACCGCCGCCCCTGGAAGCTCGCCACGCTTGCGGTAGGCATCGCATTGCTGATTCTTGGCTCCTTGTACTACCACGCCCCGGACTGGGATATCCCGATCAGCTTCATCATGGCCATCCTTGCGTATCTCACTGCACCCTGGAGCCTGCGCGTCATTCTTGAACGGAGGTGGCGACAGTGGCCTGCCATGCTGTTCGCGACCTGGTTCACGGTTGACGGGTGCTATGCGATCTACTGGTCTTTCAAAAATCCCGCGGCGCTCGAGATGATGCGTGACGTGAATTTTCCCGCCTCGCTAGCTCTCTACGGAATGTGCGGCGTGGTTTGGCTGTATCGGGGAACTCTCAGGCAACTTTTTTCAGAAATCAAAAGTCGATAGTAATCGGTCTCGGGGTCAGGTCTTGTCGTTGGCCCCCCAATTACGCAGCAGCCGCCAGTGGATGGATCGCCGCAAGACTCTCTACCAGCGCTTCCCGCGTGATCGCCAGATCGTAGTGCGCTTGCAGGTTCAGCCAGAACTCGGCTTCCATGCCGAAGAAAACGCCCCGGCGCGCGGCGGTATCGGCGGTGATGCTGCGCTTGCCGGCGACGATTTCCCCGATGCGGCACTGCGACACGCCGATTTCCTTGGCCAGCCGGTATTAGGTCACGCCCAGCGGCTTGAGGAATTCTTCCAGCAGGATTTCGCCGGGGGTGGCGAGCGGAATTTGACGTTTTGTCATGATGCCTCCTGGTGATGATCGACGATTTACACGTCCCATGCTCGGAAACGCTGAACAAGGTCATTTGTCATTCCGGCGAACGCCGGAATCCGGCCAAATTACCATCTGGACCCCGGCGTTGGCCGGGGTGATGACGTGTTCAGGGCCGACCTATGCAGCCTTCAAGTCAAGCAAGGCTTCCGGATGCGCAATCGCGACGCGAAGCAAGGTTTGCGCCGCGCCGGTGGGTTTGCGGCGGCCTTGTTCCCAGTCTTGCAGCGTGCGGGTAGACACCCCCATCAGACTGGCCAATTCGGATTGCGACATCCCCAGCCGACTACGCGCCTCGGCAATGGGGGACAAGTCGACCTTGGTTTTCCGGGCGCCCTTGCCCGCCTTCATCTGACGGACGGAGTTCAGCAAATCCTTCTGGAACTGTTCCATTTCCTTATCCATGTTCTATAGCCTCTCGCAGTTGTTTCAAAAATGACGCGGGCAGGTTGTCGAACTTGGCTTTCACATACACCATCAACAACCAGATCTCGCCGTGCTCCAAACGATTGAAATAAATGACCCGCGCACCGCCGCGTTTTCCCATGCCGGGGCGCGTCCATCGGACCTTACGACATCCGCCAGCGCCCGGAATGACATCGCCCGCGTCCGGGTGGGCTGCCAGCCAGTCGATGAATGCGACCCGCTCGGCATCCGTCCAGACCTGGGCTGCCGCACGCACGAAAACGTCCGTTTCGATGACGGTTTACATTGGACAATGTATACGGCAGTGCCGTATTGTAGGCAACATCTAAAAACAATCGCCCCTGGGCAGCAACATCCACGCTGCCCGCCACCGCCACGACACCCGCACCGATGAACAGCGCCACCGTCAAAACCTACCTGCCCTGGGTCGTGGCCGTGGCGCTGTTCATGGAGGGGCTCGACACCACCATCGTCAACACGGCGGTGCCGGCGATAGCGGACGGTCTCCAGGTGACGCCGCTGAGCCTGAAGGCGGTGGTGACCAGCTACATCCTGAGCCTGGCCGTGTGCATTCCGGTGAGCGGCTGGATGGCGGACCGCTTCGGCACGCGCCGCGTGTTCAGCATCGCGGTCACCGTGTTCACCGTTGCCTCGATTCTGTGCGGTCTGGCGCTGAACGCGCCGATGCTGGTGGCGGGGCGGATTCTGCAGGGCATAGGCGCGGCGATGATGATGCCGGTGGGGCGGCTCGCGATCATCCGCACCTTTCCCAAAGCGGAACTGCTGCGGGCGATGAATTTCGTCATCATCCCGGCACTGATCGGGCCCCTGCTCGGGCCCACGGTCGGCGGGCTGATCGTGCACTGGCTCTCCTGGCACTACATCTTCTTCATCAACGTGCCGGTGGGACTGATGGCGCTATGGCTGGCGCATAGATACATGCCGGATTACCGGGGCGATACCCGGCGCCCGCTGGATGTCGTCGGACTGGCGCTGTTCGGCAGCGGCGCGGCATTGCTTTCCTGGCTGCTGGAAATCTTTGGCGAGCACCAGATCGACGCGACCTCGGCGACCCTGCTGCTGGCGCTCAGCCTCGGCCTGCTCGCCGCGTATGGCTGGCATGCCCGCGAGACGCCCCATCCGCTGCTGCGCCTGGCGCTGTTCCGGGTGCGCACGTTCCGTGTCTCGGTGATGGGCGGCTTCGTCACGCGTCTGGGGGTAGGCGGGCTCCCGTTTCTGCTGCCGCTCCTCTACCAGCTCGGCCTCGGCATGCCCGCGTGGCAGTCGGGCCTGCTGATGATGCCGGTGGCAGCGGCGGCGATGGGCATGAAGCTCATCGCCTCGCGGCTGCTGGCACGCTTCGGCTACCGGCGCGTGCTGATCGTGAATACGGTCATGATCGGCACCGTCGTCTGCCTGTTCTCGCTGGTGACCGCGGCGACGCCGATTCTGCTGATCGTGCTGCTGGGTCTGGCGATGGGCTTCTTCAATTCGCTGCAATACACCAGCATGAATTCGATGGCCTTTGCCGATATCGAGCCCCCCGATTCGAGCATGGCCAGCACGATCGCCAGTTCGCTGCAGCAGATGTCGATGAGCTTCGGGCTGGCCTGCGGATCGCTGATCGCAGGATGGTATCTTGGCGACCTGCCGCAGACCGATCGCGTGGCGGTGACGACCGCGCTGCACTACGCCTTTCTGACGCTAGGCGGCCTGACCATGCTGTCGTCGCTGTCGTTCTGGTCGCTCCGCCCCCGGGATGGCGAGAGCGTCAGCCGCGGGACCGTGCGTGAGACGGAGCAGGCACCCTGAACGCGTCAGCTTCGCATGGCGCTTTCAACCCGCGTCAGGGCTTGAAGGCCGCCAACTTTTCAGCCTGATCCACCCGTTCCCAGGTGAAATCCGGCTCGGCCTGTCCAAAGTGTCCGTAAGCGGCGGTCTGCCGGTAGATGGGGCGTCGCAGGTCGAGACTTTCGATGATGCCGCGCGGGGTAAGCTTGAAGGTGCAGCGCACTCTGTCCTCCAGCATTTCATCCGGCACGGTGCCGGTGCCGTAAGTTTCAATCAGCAGGGAAACCGGCTCGGCCACGCCGATGGCGTAGGCCAGCTGGACCAAGCAGCGTTTGGCATAGCCAGCGGCGACGAGATTCTTGGCGATGTAGCGCGCCATGTAGGCCGCCGAGCGATCGACCTTGGTCGGATCCTTGCCTGAAAATGCGCCGCCGCCGTGCGGGCAGGAGCCGCCGTAGGTGTCGACGATGATCTTTCGCCCGGTGAGGCCAGTGTCGCCATTGGGGCCGCCGATTTCGAACGGGCCGGCGGGGTTGACCCACAGCCTGAAGGTCGGCGTGCGCAGCGCCATCGGCACCAGCGGGTCGACGATTTCGCGGGCAACTTCCTGCGCGACCCAGGCCGGATCGAGGTCGCGCGCGATCTGGGTGGAGATGATCACGGTTTCGACGCCGGCCATCTGCTGCCCTTCGTAGGCAACGGTGACCTGGCTTTTGGCATCGGGGCGCAACCAGGGCAGGGCCCCGGACTTGCGCATTTCGGCCTGTTTCCGCACCAGACGATGCGCCAGCCAGATCGGGTAGGGCATGAGGTCCGGTGTTTCGTCGCAGGCGTAGCCGAACATCAGGCCCTGGTCGCCGGCGCCGATGTCGCCGCCGGCCAGCGTGATGCCCTTGTGAATCTGGATCGACTGGTGATTGAAGCGCACCTGCACTTCGCAGGTGTTCGGATCGATGCCGGTTTCGGCATCGCGATAGCCGATGTCGCGCAGCACCTGACGGGCAATCTCTGCGGCGCGGTCCCGAATCTCGAAGAACAGTTCCTTGCGGGCGGTTTTGAACTCACCCGCAATCACCACCAAGTTGTCGGCCACGAGGGTTTCACAGGCCACCTTGGCGTCGGGCTCTTCCGCCAGAAACACATCGAGGATGGCGTCCGAAATCTGATCGGCAATCTTGTCCGGATGGCCCTCCGAAACGGACTCCGAGGTAAACAAATGGCGACGGGTATTCATGGTGCGGATCCTGTAATGCGTGTCATGGTTATCGATTGAAAATCATCGGTGTTCAACGTGCGCAGAGGCGCCAGAGCGACGTGACCTCGGCCGCGCGTGCGGCGTGGAGCGGATCGCTGTCGTCGGCGGCGCGGGGG
>JBGSTQ010000011.1:0-5442 GCA_041736375.1 Thiobacillaceae bacterium | reverse complement strand
GGCTGCATGCGCAGCTTCTTCTCCATGTGGATGGGGCTGGTGGCGATGAAGGTGTGGATGCGCCCCGATCGGGCCGGCTTGATCGCCGCGCCGGCAGCGTGGATGTCGCGCTCGTTGGCGCGCGCCAGCGAACACACGGTGGAGTTCTGGATGGCTTCGGCGATGGCCTTGATCGCCTCGGCGTCGCCCGGGCTGGCGGCGGCAAAGCCGGCCTCGATCACGTCGACGCCAAGCTTTTCCAGCTGCCGCGCAATGCGGAGCTTCTCGTCCTTGGTCATCGCCGCGCCGGGGCTTTGCTCGCCGTCGCGCAAGGTGGTGTCAAAAATATACAAACGGTCGTTCATGGCTGGCTCCATGGAGGGTCGGCATCTGGCCGACGCATTATAAAGGGCATGCCGCCTGGAACTGTGCGGCGCGGGGTACTACCGGGGGAGGGGGTTATTGTGTGCGCGCAACGCGCAGCAGCAGGCTGCCGAACAGGACATTCGACAGGCAGACGAGATAGGACGGATGCGACTGATTAGACATGGTCTAAATTTTAACTATTTTTCGCTGTCCTGCAAGGGCTTGTCGGCCTCTTGCTGTTTTTTGCCGCGCCGCAAGGTCAGCAGGGCGTGGACATAACCCGACAGCCCATAGAGCACGAAGACCCCGAACAGCACCTCGGGCGGGCTGGTCGACACCAGCACGAAAGCCAGCACCACCAGCAGGATGACGAAGAACGGCACGCTCTTCCGGAGGTTGATTTCCTTGCCGCTGTAGAACTTGAAATTGCTGACCATGGTCAGTCCGCCGAACAGGGCGATAAACACCGCAAGCCAGCGGGACTCCGCGCCGCTGATTTGATATTCGGTCATCACCCAGACAAATCCTGCGACCAGCGCGGCCGCCGACGGGCTCGGCAAGCCCTGAAAAAAACGCTTGTCGGTGACGATATCGAGCTGGGTATTGAAGCGTGCCAGGCGCAACGCCGCGCCTGCACAGTAGACGAAGGCGGCGATCCAGCCGAGCTTGCCCATGCCCTGCAGGGCGAACTCGTAGATCACCAGCGCGGGCGCCACACCAAACGACACCATGTCGGACAGGCTGTCGTATTCCGCGCCGAAAGCGCTCTGGGTGTGCGTCATCCTCGCCACCCGCCCGTCCAGACCGTCTAACACCATGGCGATGAAGATCGCCACCGCGGCATATTCGAATCGCCCGTTCATCGCCTGGACGATGGCGTAGAAACCGGCAAACAGGGCCCCCGTGGTGAACAGGTTTGGCAGCAGATAGATGCCGCGATCGCGCATTCGCGTGCGCTCGGCTTCAGGTTTGCGATGCAGGAACTGGGTCATGGTCAGCCGTGGTTACCAACGTGCCAGAATGGTACGGCCGCCCGTCACTTTCTGGCCAATCGAGACCTCGGCGCGCGCATGGACCGGCAGATAGACATCGACCCGCGAACCGAAGCGGATAAAGCCGTAGCGCTGGCCACGCACCAGACGGTCGCCGGTACGCACGTAGCAGAGGATGCGACGCGCGATCAGCCCGGCGATCTGCACCGCGGTGACATCGCCGCGCGCGCTCTGGATCCAGATCGCGTTGCGCTCGTTTTCGGTGGAAGCCTTGTCGAGGTCGGCGTTGACGAAACTGCCCGGGGTGTACCAGCGCCCCTTGACCTCGCCGTCGACCGGACTCTTGTTGGAGTGCACGTTGAAAACGTTCATGAAGACGCTGATCTTCAGCGCCTCGCGTTCCAGATAGGGATCGCTGACCTTTTCCACCACGACGATGCGGCCGTCGGCCGGCGAGATCACCGCATCGGCATCGGTTGGCGGCACCCGCGCCGGGTCACGGAAGAACTGCAGCGCAAAAACCGCCCAGATCCAGAACGGGATCGACCACCAGCCGATCAGCCAGGTCACGATCAGTGCGGCGGCAAGCGCAGCCAGCACGACCAGCCAGCCCTCGCGGGCGATAAGGGGATGTGTCATTTTCTAGGGGCTAGGAGCGAGGAATTAGGGGCTAGGGAAAAAGGGGAAGGCGGCGTAGCCACAAAGCCCCCTGACCCCTAAATCCCGACCCCCGATCCCAATCAGTTCTTGGTTTGATCAACCAGCTTGTTCTTGCTGATCCAGGGCATCATCGCGCGCAGCTTGGCGCCGACGATCTCGATCTGATGCTCGGCGTTGAGACGGCGACGTGCGGTCATCTCGGGATAGTTGGTGCGACCTTCGAGGATGAACTGCTTGGCGTAGTTGCCGTTCTGGATGTTGTCCAGGGCTTCCTTCATTGCGGCACGCGACTGCGCGTTGATGACCTTGGGTCCGGTGACGTATTCGCCGTATTCCGCGTTGTTGGAGATGGAGTAGTTCATGTTGGCGATGCCGCCTTCATACATCAGGTCGACGATCAGCTTCAGCTCGTGCAGACACTCGAAGTAGGCCATCTCCGGCGCGTAGCCCGCGTCCACCAGGGTTTCGAAGCCGGCTTTCACCAGGTCGACGCAGCCGCCGCACAGCACGGCCTGCTCGCCGAACAGGTCGGTCTCGGTTTCTTCGCGGAAGGTGGTTTCGATCACGCCGCCCTTGGTGCCGCCGTTGGCGCAGGCGTAGGACAGGGCGAGGTCACGCGCCTTGCCGGTCTTGTCCTGGTAGACCGCGATCAGCGACGGCACGCCGCCGCCCTGGGTGTAGGTCGAGCGCACCAGATGGCCGGGGCCCTTGGGAGCGATCATCACGACATCGAGGTCGGCGCGCGGGGTGATCTGGTTGTAATGCACGTTAAAGCCGTGGGCGAAGGCCAGCGTCGCGCCCTTCTTCAGGTTGGGCTCGATGTCGTCCTTGTAGATGGCGGCCATCAGTTCGTCCGGCACCAGGATCATCACGAAATCGGCGGCCTTCACCGCGTCACCGATTTCCTTGACGTCGAGACCGGCCTTCTTCGCCTTGTCCCAGGAGGAACCGCCCTTCCTCAGGCCGACCGAGACCTTGACGCCGGAATCCTTCAGGTTGTTGGCGTGGGCGTGGCCCTGCGAGCCGTAGCCGATGATGGCGACCTTGCGCTTCTTGATGAGGGAGAGGTCGGCGTCCTTGTCGTAAAAAACTTTCATGCTGTGTTCCTAAGATAGTGAAATGAAAAATCGGGGAGATAAAAATCAGACCTTGAGGCTGCGCTCGCCGCGACCGATGCCCGACGCACCGGTGCGCACGGTCTCGATGATATAGGCAGGGTCGATCGCCTCGAGGAAGGCATCGAGCTTGGAGCCGGTGCCGGTCATCTCGATGGTGTAGGTGGCGTCGGTGACGTCGATGATGCGGCCGCGGAAGATGTCCGCAGTGCGCTTCATTTCCTCGCGCCCGGAGCCCACCGCCTTGACCTTGACCAGCATCAGCTCCCGCTCGATGTGGCGGCCATCGGTCAGGTCCATCACCTTGATCACGTCGACCAGCTTGTTCAGCTGCTTGGTGATCTGCTCGATGATGTCTTCCGAGCCGGTGGTGACGATGGTCATGCGCGACAGCGTGGCGTCCTCGGTCGGGGCGACGGTCAGCGACTCGATGTTGTAGCCCCGCGCAGAAAACAGCCCGGCGACACGTGACAGCGCACCGGCTTCGTTTTCCATCAGAAGAGAAATGATATGGCGCATGTTAGGGCGTATTCACAGTAATTTCGCATCTGCGACGGGGGCTATTTGGGATGCCGCCCACGAAGCAAGACGCGACTTGATGCAAGCCATCACAAGCGGCTTGCGACAAAGGGGGGCGCCCAAATGGCCCCCGTCCCGAAGGGTTGCAGCGAGAAAAGCGCGTCTGCGGCGTTGCAAGGCTTGCGAATGGAACAACCATTCGCCGCACCTTGCGCCTTGCATCCATCGCTTTTTCGCAGCAACGCAGTTGTGAAATTGCTGTGAACACGCCCTAAAGTTCCTCCGCCAGGATCATTTCGGACAGACCCTTGCCGCCTTCCACCATGGGGAAGACGTTTTCGGTCTGGTCCGTCTGGAAGTCCATGAACACCAGGCGCTCCTTCAGCGCCGGCGAGAAGGCCTCCTTCAGCGCCGCCTCGACGTCCTCGGGCTTGTCGATGCGCATGCCGACATGGCCGTAGGACTCGGCCAGCTTGACGAAATCGGGCAGCGATTCCATGTAGGATTCGGCGTAGCGGCTACCGTAGAAGAATTCCTGCCACTGCCGCACCATGCCCATGTAGCGGTTGTTGAGCATGACGACCTTCACCGGGATGCGGTACTGCTTGCAGGTCGACAGTTCCTGGATGTTCATCTGGATGCTCGATTCGCCGGTGATGCAGGCGACCTGCGCCTCGGGGTACGCGAGCTGCACGCCCATCGCATAAGGCAGGCCGACACCCATGGTGCCGAGGCCGCCGGAGTTGATCCAGCGTCGCGGCTTGTCGAACCGGTAGTACTGCGCCGCCCACATCTGGTGCTGGCCGACGTCGGAGGTGACGAAGGCGTCGCCCCCGGTCACCTCCCAGAGTTTCTCGACCACGTACTGTGGCTTGATGATGGCGCCGTTGTGGTTGTACTTCAGGCAGTCGCGCGAACGCCACAGCTCGATCTGCGTCCACCAGGCATTGACCGCGGCGGCATCGGGCCTTTCCTTGCTCTGCCGGACCAGATCGATGATCTCGCCCAGGACCTGCTTGACGTCGCCAACGATCGGCACATCCACCCGCACGCGCTTGGAAATGGACGAGGGGTCGACGTCGATATGGATGATGCGGCGCTGCTCGCGCGCGAAGTGCGCCGGGTTGCCTATCACGCGGTCGTCGAAACGCGCCCCCACGGCCAGCAGCACATCGCAGTGCTGCATCGCCATGTTGGCTTCGTAGGTGCCGTGCATGCCGAGCATGCCGAGGAACTGCTTGTCGCTGGCCGGGAAACCGCCCAGTCCCATCAGGGTGTTGGTGCAGGGAAAGCCGAGCATGCGGGTCAGCTCGGTGAGCAGTTCCGAGGCATCGCCGAGTATCACCCCGCCGCCGGTGTAGATCATCGGGCGCTTGGCCTCGAGCAGCATCTGCACGGCGCGCTTGATCTGGCCGGAATGCCCCTTCACCACGGGATTGTAGGAGCGCATCTCGACCGATTCCGGGTAGCTGAAAGCGGTCTTGTGCGCGGTCACATCCTTTGGCACATCCACCACCACCGGGCCCGGGCGGCCGGTCGAGGCGATATGGAAGGCCTTCTTCATGGTGTCGGCCAGGTCCTTCACGTCCTTGACGAGAAAGTTGTGCTTGACGCAGGGACGGGTGATGCCGACGGTATCGACTTCCTGGAAGGCGTCCATGCCAATCGCCGGCGTCGGTACCTGGCCGGTCACCACGACGATGGGAATCGAGTCCATGTAGGCGGTGGCGATGCCGGTCACCGCGTTGGTGACGCCGGGGCCCGAGGTCACCAGCGCCACGCCGACACGGCCGGTGGCGCGCGCATAGGCG
>JBGSTQ010000432.1:0-2809 GCA_041736375.1 Thiobacillaceae bacterium | reverse complement strand
TCAGGTCGTCAACGTGGCGTGGTCTACAGGTGGGACCGCAACTGGTTAGTGCAGTCCTACTGGCGAAAACCTTCGACTTCGATGGCTAGCTTCACCTCGTCGCCGATCAGGGGGATGCCGTAGTTCATGCCGAAGTCCGTGCGCTTGATCGTGGTGTGGACGTCCGCACCGCAAAAATTGCGGAAGCTGGGGAAGTGCCGGCCGCAGGCGAATTCACGGATTTCCAGCACGACCGGGCGGGTCACGCCGAGCATCGTCAGTTCGCCCTGGGCCGAGACCGGAATACCGTCCTTGAAGCTGACATCGCGGGCGACAAAGCGGATTTCTGGGAAACGGGCGGTATTGAAGAAATTGCTGCCCAGCAGCTTGCGATTCAGTTCATCGTGACCGGTGTCGCCAGAACTCGCATCGACGATCACCTCGATCAGGTTTTCGGCCGGATTCTGCGCGTCCAGCACCACCTGGCCGCCGCTGCGATTGAACTTGCCGCGCATGATGGAGACTTTCTGGTGGCGGATTTCGAAACTAGGAAAGGTGTGTTCCGGATCGAGGACATATCGTTCCGCGGCCAGAAGGCCTGGCGATGCGACCATCAGCAGGACCAGCGCGAGCTTGTTCATGAGGGTTTCCTTGCGGGCAACAAAATGATTCTGAAACGAATGTCGGCTTCGTTGGCGACCACGTCATCCCAGTCGCCGCCGCCGATGCCGAAATCCGAGCGCTTCAGCGGAAACCGCCCCTGAGCCAGATAGCCGCCGCCGGGTTGGGCCACCAGGGAGAAAGGGGCCGCCAAGGGGCGGGTCTGCCCCTTGATGGTCATGTCGCCGAACGCCGTATAGCTGCCGTTGGCTTCCTTGCGCACACTCTTCGAGATGAAAGTGGCCTTGGGATGGCGCGCGCTGTCGAACCAGACCGGGCGCTTGACCTCGCTGTCGCCGTCATCGGTGCCGGTGTCGATGCTGTTGATGTCGACCTCGATCTGGAAGCGGCCGGCCTCGGGTTTGGCCGGGTCGAAGTTGGCTTTGGCGACGAAGCGCTTGAAGCCGCCCTCGGTGGGCACGTTCATTTGCTTGATGGCGAAAGCGAGCTGGCTTTTGCCGGCGTCCATGGCCCAGTCCTGCGCCGAGGCGGGCAGGGCGACAAGAGCCAATAGCAACAACAGGGTTTTCATGGGTCTTCCTCAATTTGTCCAGGACAACAGAGCGGGTTTGCGCAACGGAGTTCCCCGAGGATCACGCCGCGGCAGGAATATGATGATTTCGCCTGCTCGGGCTGCCGTTTTTTCATCCTTGCCCGTTGCGCCGGCCAGCGCGATGAGGGGCTTGGATTGATGGCTGTGTCCTTCATGCGGCCTGGGTCGCGTCCTCCTGGCGTGAACGCATCTTACCGCGACAAGTCACATGGCATTGTCCGAAACCTGAAACATTGCGCTACCTTATCGTGCCCTTGCCCTGTTGCCCGACTGAATGGCCATGCCCCACCCCACCCACCGGCCCCGCACGCTTATCCTGCCCCCCGCACCTTACGCGGCTGTCCTGCTGGGCGGCTGGTGGCTGGACCGCAACGTCCATCCCCTGCCGTGGGACTGGGGCGCGGCGACACGGCCGCTGGGCTGGCTGGGGGTGGCCATCGGGCTGGGGCTGTTCGCCTGGACCCTTTTCACTTTCTGGCGCCACCGCACCACGGTCAGCCCCTACAAGGCCGCGTCCAGCCTGTGCACCGGCGGGCCGTTCCGTTTCAGCCGCAACCCGATCTATGTCGGCGACTGGTTCATCCTGACGGGCACGTCGATGCTGATGGCAACCGTGTGGCCGCTGCTGTTCGCGCCGCTGATCTGGGTGATGCTGCGTTACGGCGTGATTCGCCACGAGGAGGCGCACCTGGAAGCGAAGTTCGGTGACGCCTACCGGACCTACAAAACCCGGGTGAGGCGCTGGCTATGATGCGCGCCGCCTGGCTGGCGCTCGGCGTATGGATGCTGCTCGCCGGCTGCACCGGCCTGCAGGACAACCCCTACTACGAGCTGGCCAAGCCACACCACACGCCAACCGGATTTCGCAATACCGATCCCGGCGCACAGAAGACCAGCGGTTTCTGGCGCTGGCAATGGGAGCGCGGCATGAGCGGGCTGCCGGAGCCGCCCGCTCCTGCGCATCGAGACTGGCGCGTGACGCCCAATCTCGCGCTGCTGAATGCGCCCTCGGGCAATCCCAGCGTCACCTGGATCGGCCACGCTACGTTGCTGGTGCGACTGGGGGGGCTCAACGTGCTGACCGACCCGCATTTTTCCGAACGAGCCTCACCAGTCGGCTTCGCCGGACCGAAGCGCTACCAGCCGCCCGGGGTGCCGCTGGCGGATCTGCCCGAGATCGACGCTGTGGTGATTTCGCACAGCCACTACGACCATCTCGACGTCGACAGCGTGCGTCAGCTACACGCGCGCAGCGGCGGCACGCTGCGGTTCTTCGTCCCGCTGGGATTGAAGCCCTGGTTCGCCGGGCTCGGTATCGACAGCGTGACCGAACTCGACTGGTGGGAGCATGTCGAGTTGGGCGAGGTGCGCTTCACCCTCACCCCGGCGCAGCACTGGAGCGCGCGTGGCCTGTTCGACCGCAACCAGACGCTGTGGGGCGGCTGGGCGATCGCGGCACCCGACCTCAACTTCTTCTTCGCCGGCGATACCGGCTATTCGGCGGATTTCGGCGAAATCGGCCGCCGCCTCGGGCCGTTCGATCTCGCGGCGATTCCCATCGGCGCCTACGCGCCGCGCTGGTTCATGCGGATGCAGCACGTCGAGCCGGCCGAGGCG
>JBGSTQ010000426.1:0-1583 GCA_041736375.1 Thiobacillaceae bacterium | reverse complement strand
GACGTCTACATCGTCCACGCCGGCGAAGCCGCCTCCAGATGGGCCTGGCAGGTGGCGACGGCCCTGCGCGGTGCAGGACTGGCCGCGGTGATGCATTGCGGCGGCGGCAGCTTCAAGTCGCAGATGAAGAAGGCCGATGCCAGCCGCGCGCGCTTTGCGGTCATCCTCGGCGACGACGAAGCGGCAGCGCAGGAACTGACTCTCAAACCTCTGCGCGAGGCCGCCGAACAGGTGCGCGTTACGCTGGCGCAGGCAACCGATTTCTTGAAGAAGGCTTAAAAAATGGCGACATATGATCTGGATGAACAGGAACGGCTGGACGAACTGAAGGCATGGTGGAAGCGCTGGGGGAACCTGCTGCTGACCGCACTGGCGATCATCCTGGCGGCCGCCGCCGGCTGGCGCTGGTGGCAGAACCACACCATCAACCAGAGCCTGGAGGCGGCGACCGTCTACGAAAAGCTCACCCAGTCGCTGTCGGCGGGAGACGCCAAGGCCGCCATGGAATCTGGCTCGGTCCTCATCGACCAGTACAAGAAAACGGCCTATGCCCCGCGTGCCGCCCTGATATTGGCCAAGCTCAACGTCGACAACAAGGAGATGAAGAGTGCGCAGGCGCAGCTCGAATGGGTGATCGGCAACAGCAAGGAGCCGGCGCTGAAGGATCTTGCACGCCTGCGCCTGGCGGGCGTGCTGCTCGATGAAAAACAATACGACACCGCCTTGAAACAGCTCGACAGCCCGCGTAGCGACGCGTTTGCCCCGCGTTTCGACGACCTCAGGGGCGACGTCCTGCTGGCGCAGGGCAAGCCTGCCGAGGCGCGTACGGCGTATCAGGCCGCCTTCGGCAAGATGCAGGAGGACAACCCCTATCGCAACATCGTCGAACTCAAGCTGGACGCCCTGGGGGGCGCGCAATGAAACCGCGGTTCGTTGTCGCCGTGTCCGCTCTGAGCCTGGCGATGGGCCTGTCGGGATGCAGCACGGTCAGCGGCTGGTTCGGTTCCAGTCCGGCCAGGGAAGCCGCCAAGCCGGCGGTGCTGGTCGATTTCAAGCCGCTTGTCGAATTGACCGAAGCCTGGAAATCCGAAGTCGGTGACAGTGGCGGCCAGCCGTTCCGGCTGCAGACCGAGGGCGACAGTGTGTTCGCGGCGGGGGCGACCCGTGTGGCGCAGCTTAACCTCAACAACGGCAGCAGCCTGTGGCGGGTGGACGTCCCCTCGCGCCTGTCGGCAGGCGTGGGGGTCGGGCAGGGCCTGGTGGTCGTCGGCGCCGGCAAGGGCGAAGTGATCGCGCTGGATGCCAGGAGCGGCGAGGTGCGCTGGAAAGTTTCCCTTTCCAGCGAAGTGAGCAGTGGATTGCTGGTGGTTCCCGGGATGGTGGTGGTGCGCACCGGCGATGGCCGGGTGCAGGGCTTGTCCGAGGCCGATGGCAGCCGCAAGTGGCTCTACAGCCGCAATCTGCCGGCCTTGAGCCTGCGCGGTTCAGGCGGCATGGTAGCGCGTGACGGCATCGTCTATGCGGGCTTCCCCGGCGGCAAGCTGGTGGCGCTGAACGCGGCCAACGGCGCGCAGTTGTGGGAA
>JBGSTQ010000392.1:0-7159 GCA_041736375.1 Thiobacillaceae bacterium | reverse complement strand
CCGCTGGCCTCGGTGTCGGTTTCGGTGCGGATCGACAGCATCGGCACGGCATGGCGCACCGGCGCGAAGCCCTCGAGCGGCTTGCCGCCGACGCGCCGGGTGGGCGAGTCGGGAGTGACCAGCTCGGGATGCGCGGCTTCCAGGGCCTGCAGTTCGCGGAACAGCCGGTCGTATTCCGCATCGGGGACGGTCGGCTGATCAAGGACGTAGTAGCTATAGTTGTGCCGCTCGATCTCGCGGCGCAGCGCTTCGATGCGCGGCCGGACATCAGACATCGTCATCAGGAAAACAGACGCAGTGCCCGTCGTGATCCGGATGGCACGCCGCGCGCTTCCATCCGTTCGTAGATGCGCGCCAGCTGGCTGCGGATTTTTTCGATGCCGGCATCGGTCAGCGGACGCAGGTTGTCGTCGACCAGCAGGCCGCCAACCTCGTTGGCCAGCTTGCGACCGAGTGCCACCATGCTGTCGAACACCTTGATGCCGTCCGGCACGCGCGGCACGTCGAACTGCAGGGTCACGCCCGGGGATGTCTGGCCGGGCTGGAGCGTGCTGGTAAACGGCTCGGCATCGTGGTTGCACAGGGCATACAGCAGCTCGCCGCGGCTGTCGATCAACTGGTATACGCCATCACGACCCAGCACCATCCCGCTCTGTTCGGCTTCGCTGACGATACGCGACAGGTCGATCTGGCCATCGCCGCGCCCGACCACATTGAGGCCGATCAGCACATCGACATCGACGCAGAAACGATCGATCGACTGGGCGCGCTCGACGGCATCCACCACATCGTCGCAGGCGATACCCAGACCATGCGCCTGGGCGGTGGCCTGCACCAGGGCGCACAGCGCCGACAGTTCCTCTTCCTGAAGCGCGCCATTGCGGTCCGCCAACTGCATCGTCACCAGTACCTGCTGATAATGCACGTCGCGCCAGGGCTGCACTTCTTCCCACGCCGATCCGCCTTCCGGCAGGCCGAGCCAGCGTACCGGCTTGCCGAATCCTCGCGAATGGTTGATCGCGTCGGCAAACACGCTGGCAAGAATACCGCCGCCACCGATGCGGATGCGGTACTCGATCAATTCGTCATAGGGTGCGGCAGGCTGGCTGGCAGCAGCTCGCGAGTCGTCGGGAACCGGGGTAACGACGGGCTCGCGCGGCGGCATGGCAGGAGGAGCACTGGCAGGGGACGCAGAAGATGAGGAGACCGCAGCCACCGGGTGCGGAGCCTCGAACGGGTTCGGCACCATGTCGGGCTCGATGCGCAGCCTGGGTTCGTGATGCTCCGACACATTCAGGTCGTGAACATCACCGAGCGTCGGCTCGCGCATTTCAGGTTCGATCCGTCCGGGGGCTTCTCGAGGCGTGGCGGCGGGTTTCATCAGGGCATCGCCGACCGACGACTCGAATGCCGCCGCCGCCTGCTTCCTGAAGCGGCGCTCCTGCAGCCAGTTGAACACCAGAACCGCTGCGACGATGACAACGCCGATCAACAACAGCGCGATTTGCAGATCACTCATCACTTATTCCCGACTGTTTGGGCAGGGACCACCCGGACAAACCATTCATCCGGCGCCACCATGCCCAATTCGCTGCGCGCCTTTTCCTCGACCGATTCGCGTCCCTGCTTGAGATCGCTGACTTCCGCCAGCAGGGTTGCATTGCGAAGCTGCAAGCGCTCGTTGAGCGCCTGCTGCACTTCGATTTTCTGCGCACCCTCGCGAACTTTCAACCATCCGCCCTCACCCAGCCACAGCGGATACTGCAGCAACACGATCAGCACGGACAGGGCCAGCGTCAAACCCTGTCGCTTCAGCCGTGAAAAAAGCTCAGCCGCGCTGGCGGAAAGCATCGCGTCCAGGGTAACTCGCCGCTTCGCCGAGCTCTTCCTCGATACGCAGCAGCTGATTGTATTTTGCCATGCGATCGGATCGCGACAGCGAGCCGGTCTTGATCTGGCGTGCATTGGTGGCGACCGCCAGATCGGCAATCGTGGTGTCCTCGGTTTCGCCGGAGCGGTGCGAGATAACCGAGGTATAACCGGCCTGCTTGGCCATCTCGATGGCCTGGAAGGTTTCCGACAGGGTGCCGATCTGGTTGACCTTGATCAGGATCGAGTTGGCGATGTCCTTGTCGATGCCTTCCTTGAGGATCTTGGTATTGGTCACGAAGAGGTCGTCGCCCACCAGCTGCACGCGCTTGCCGAGCTTGTCGGTGTGTATCTTCCATCCATCCCAGTCGGCTTCGGCCATGCCGTCCTCGATGCTGATGACGGGATATTTGTCGCACCATGCCGCGAGATAATCAGTGAACTGCGCCGCCGTCAGCTTCAGGCCCTCGGATTCGAGATGGTAGAGGCCGTCCTTGTAGAATTCGGAAGCGGCGCAATCGACGCCGATGGCAACGTCGATGCCGGGCTGCAGGCCGGCTTTTTCGATCGCCTGCACGATCAGCTTGAGCGCCGCTTCGTGCGATTCGAGATTCGGCGCGAAGCCGCCTTCGTCGCCGACGGTGGTCGCCATGCCGGCGTCGTCGAGCAGCTTCTTCAGAGCATGAAACACTTCGGCGCCATAGCGCAGGGCCTCGCGAAAACTCGGCGCCCCGACCGGAATGATCATGAATTCCTGCATGTCGATATTGTTGTTGGCGTGGGCACCGCCGTTGATGATGTTCATCATCGGCACCGGCATGGCCATCGGTGCGGCCCCTCCGAGGTAGCGGTAGAGCGGCAGCCCGGCCTGTTCGGCGGCGGCGCGCGCGCACGCCATCGACACCGCCAGGATCGCGTTAGCACCGAGGCGTGACTTGTTGTCGGTGCCGTCGAGTTCGATCATGGTCTTGTCGATGAAAGCCTGATCCTCGACGTCCAGGCCGATGATGGCTTCACAGATTTCGGTGTTGATGTGTTCGACTGCCTTCAGCACACCCTTGCCCAGATAGCGCGACTTGTCGCCGTCGCGCAGTTCGATCGCCTCGCGGCTACCGGTGGAGGCCCCCGATGGCACGGCGGCACGACCCAGCACGCCGGATTCCAGCAGCACGTCGGCTTCAACAGTGGGATTGCCGCGGGAGTCGAGGATTTCCCGGGCGATGACATCAATAATTGCACTCAATTTCTTTCCCTTTAAACAAACTTCCAGAAGAAGGTGGACACGCGGTCCGCCAGCTCCCCCGTTCAAACCTGCATGATTATGTGTTCGATGAAACCGCGCTGTTTCACCAGGGCGTCGATCTCTTTCAGCGTCTCGAGCAATTCTTTCATCATCGGCAGCGGCCAGGCATTGGGGCCGTCGGACAGCGCGCATTCCGGGTTGGGATGAGTCTCGGCAAACACCCCGGCCACGCCGGTGGCCACCGCCGCCCGTGCCAGCACCGGCACAAACTCGCGCTGGCCGCCGGAACTGGTTCCCTTGCCACCCGGCTGCTGCACCGAGTGGGTGGCGTCGAACACCACCGGGCAACCGGTGCCGCGCATGATCGCCAGGCCGCGCATGTCGGACACCAGGGTGTTGTAGCCGAAGGAGACGCCGCGCTCGCACACCATGATCTGATCGTTGCCGACGGCGCGTGCCTTGTCGACGACGTTCTGCATGTCCCACGGCGCGAGAAACTGGCCTTTCTTGATATTGACCGGGCGGCCGGTGCGCGCGACGTTCTGGATGAAGTTGGTCTGGCGGCAGAGGAAGGCCGGGGTCTGCAGCACGTCGACCACCGCAGCCACTTCGTCGAGCGGCGTGTCTTCATGGACGTCGGTCAGCACCGGCACGCCAATCTGTTTCTTCACTTCGGACAGGATGCGCAGGCCTTCTTCCAGCCCGAGTCCGCGGAAGGACTGGGTCGACGAGCGGTTGGCCTTGTCGAACGAGGACTTGTAGATGAACGGGATATCCAGCGCCGCGCACATTTCCTTGAGCTGGCCCGCGGTATCCATCGCCAGCTGCTCGGACTCGATCACGCAGGGGCCGGAAATCAGGAACAGCGGATGGTCCAAACCTGCGTCAAAGTGGCAGAGTTTCATGCATGCTCCTTTTGCTGATGAGCCAGTGCCGCCTGCACGAAAGCGATGAACAGCGGATGGCCGTTGCGCGGGTTGCTGGTGAATTCGGGGTGGAACTGGCAGCCGATGAACCAGGGATGGACCGAAGTCGGCAGTTCGACCATTTCGCACAAGCCGGTGCCTGGCGCGCGTCCGGCCACCACCAGGCCCTTGGCTTCGAGTTCGGCCAACAGGGTGTTGTTCACCTCGTAGCGATGGCGGTGGCGCTCGACGATGCTGGCCGCGCCATAAATGCTGCGCGCCAGGGTGCCGTCCTCCAGCTCGCACGGCTGGCCGCCCAGGCGCATGGTGCCGCCGAGATCGGATTGCTCGCTGCGCTTCTCGACCTGGCCGGTGCGATCGAGCCATTCGGTGATCAGGCCGATTACCGGGTGCGTGGTCGCCGGCTCGAACTCGGTCGAATGGGCATCCGCCATGCCGGCGACGTCGCGGGCGAATTCGACCACGGCGAGTTGCATGCCGAGGCAGATGCCCAGATACGGGACCCTGTTTTCGCGTGCAAAGCGGATGGCGGCGATCTTGCCTTCCACGCCGCGCCGGCCGAATCCGCCTGGTACCAGAATCGCATCCATATCCTTGAGGCAATCGACGCCGCTTTTTTCGATCTGCTCGGAATCGATGTAATGGATCTTCACCCGGCTCCTGGTATGCATGCCGGCATGGATCATCGCTTCCGACAGCGACTTGTAGGACTCGGTCAGATCGACATACTTGCCGACGAAAGCGATGTTGACGGTGTGCTGCGGGTGTTCCAGCGCATGCACCAGATTCTTCCAGACCGTGAGATCGGCAGCACGCGCGAGGATGTTGAGCTTGTGGCAGACGATCTCGTCGAGCATCTGGTCGTGCAGCATCGCCGGAATCTTGTAGATCGAATCGGCATCGCGCATCTCGATCACGGCCTCGGGCCGGACATTGGTGAACAGCGCGATCTTGCGCCGCTCGTCCATCGGAATCTCGCGGTCGGCGCGGCACAGCAGGATATCGGGCTGGATACCGATTTCGCGCAATTCCTTGACGCTGTGCTGGGTCGGCTTGGTTTTCAGTTCGCCGGCCGTCGCGATGTAGGGCAGCAGCGTCAGGTGGATGAAGCAGGTATTTTCCTTGCCGTCCTCGAAGCCCATCTGGCGGATGGCTTCGAGAAAGGGCAGCGATTCGATGTCGCCCACGGTGCCGCCGATTTCCACCAGTGCCACGTCGGCGCCCTTGGCGCCTTCACGAATCGAATGCTTGATTTCGTCGGTAATGTGCGGGATGACCTGCACCGTGCCACCGAGGTAATCGCCGCGGCGTTCCTTGTCGATGACCGACTTGTAGATCTGCCCGGTGGTGAAGTTGTTGCGCTTGCTCATGCGGGCGCTGGAAAAGCGCTCGTAGTGGCCGAGATCAAGGTCGGTTTCCGCGCCGTCGTCGGTCACGAACACCTCGCCGTGCTGAAACGGACTCATGGTGCCGGGATCGACGTTGATGTACGGATCGAGCTTGAGGAGGGTGACTCGGATGCCGCGCGATTCGAGCAGCGCAGCGAGCGAAGCGGAGGCGATCCCTTTCCCGAGGGAAGAAACCACCCCGCCGGTGACAAACACATACTTCGTCATGTTATGAGCGCGGGCGGGTGATGGCGGATTCTACTTCATCCCACCCTGCCGCTCAAATGCGCGACCGGTTTTTTACCGACTGCCACGTTCTCAGGGCTTGGCCTGATCGATCACGATCCTGACGCCGGTGGCACCCACCTTCACATCGGCGACCTTACCCTCAAGATCGCCTGCCTGGGCCATCGGGTTGCCCGATTTGGACACCCGCGCCACCAGCATGACCTGCTTCTGTTGCGAGAGGGTGTTGCCGGGATTCATCGCCATGCTGTCGTTCAGTTCGAACTCCAGCGGAAACTTGCCGGTGCTGGCGCGGATGGCCGCCACCGGCGGGCCGCCCTGGCCGGCTCGCGCGAACAGGAACAGCACGTCCGTCGCCGCGACCCTGGATTTGAGCGCCGGAGCGATATCGATGCTGCCCTTGATGGTGGCCCCGGCCGTCGCCGTAGCCGCCTTTTCCTCGGCAGGTGGCGGATTGGACAGGTCATCGAGACCGGACAGCCCCGACTGGACCAGCCTATCCGCTTCCTTCTGCGCAGCCAGGATGTCCTGGGCATAGGGCGATTCCGGCGGCATCAATTTATACAATTTTTTGAAAAAATAGCTGGCCTGGGCGAAATTTTTCTCCTGGTAGGCATAGATGCCGGACAGTTCCAGACCCTTCATGTCATCAGGATTGATTTCCAGCGCTTTTTGCACCAGTTCCATCGGCTTGCCCGTCAGCACCCGGTTGTTGGTGATGGCCAGAGCCTCCGCGTAGCCCGACAGCGCCGACGCGTCCTGCGGCAACAGCTTGATCGCCTTTTCATACGCCTGGATCGCTTCGGGCCAGCGCTCGACCGCTGAGTAGGTCTTGGCCAGCATGGCCCATGCCTCGCCATCATCGGGATTGGCCTTGGTCTTTTCCTCGACCTTCTGGATCATCTTCATGAAGTCGTGCTCACCCTGGGCACTGGCCGTGTCGGGATTGGCCGCAGCGGATTGGGCATCGGCGTTGGCAATCAGGGACGCCGGATTGCCCAGCCAGAAATACAGGCCGAATGCCGCGGCAGGCAACAGCGTGCCCAGCGCGAAGCCCAGCCGACGACTGCCGACACGCGCCAGTTCCGGGGTGTCGTCCGCCGCCAGGGCGTCGTCGGCCAGACGGGCTTCCAGCTCCAGCTTGGCAACCTGGTATTGCGCTTCCGACAGCAGGCCGTTGGCGCGATCTGCATCCATTTCCTTCAACTGATCGCGATAGACGGCGATATTGACGTCGCGCCGGGCTGCCTGCGTGGTGCGGGCCCGCGTGCGCAGCAGCGCGGGAAGTACAAAAGCCAGGGCAATCAGGACGCACACCACGGCGGTCCCCCAGAACAAGCTGACAGTCCAGAACGGATTCATTGATCTTCTTTCAAAAGTTGGGCTGCTGCTGCGAGTTTCTTCTCGTCAATGGGTGCGGGTGCGGCTTGCATGGCACGCCGGCGACGCAGGGTGACGGCCCAGGCCGCGCCGCCGATCCCCAGAAA
>JBGSTQ010000389.1:0-3669 GCA_041736375.1 Thiobacillaceae bacterium | reverse complement strand
GGCCAAGCCCGCAAGCAAACCTGCGTCCGCTGCCGCGGCGGCAACAAAACCGGCCCCGGCCAAAAAAGCCGCTCCAGTCGGCAAAGCCACCCCCAAGGCCGCACCGGCTGCGGGCAAGAAAGTCGCCCTGGCCAAGCCCGGCAAGACCAAAAAGCCGAAGCTGGTGCGCGACAGCTTCACCATGCCAGAAAACGAATACGACGTCATCGCCGCGCTGAAGAAACGCTGTCTGGGCGCCGGGATGCCGGCGAAGAAAAGCGAGATCCTGCGTGCCGCTATCGCGAATCTGGCCAAACTGAGCGATACCGCGCTGCTTGCCGCGGTGCGGAAGCTCGAAGTCATCAAGACTGGACGCCCCGCCAAGGGTTCGAAGTAGACGTCCCGCCGCGGGCGGGAAACGCGCTCGTCAAGCTTCTCCGGAGAGTCGCCTGTCGAAGCGCGGGCGAATCTCCCAGCCCATAAACCCAGCGTCTTTCGTGAGCGGGGTCGGGCCACACGCTTAGGCGACGCTTACCCGGTCGGACAGGTAGACATCCTGGATGGCATGCAGCAGCGCGATGCCTTCGGCCATCGGCTTCTGGAACGCCTTGCGGCCGGATATCAGTCCCATGCCGCCAGCGCGCTTGTTGATGACTGCGGTGCGCACTGCCTGGGCGAGGTCGTTTTCGCCCGAGGAACCGCCCGAATTGATCATGCCGATCCGCCCCATGTAGCAGTTGGCAATCTGGTAGCGCACCAGATCGATCGGGTGCTCGCTGGTCAGCTGGCTGTAGACCTTCGGGTGGGTCTTGCCGAACTTGATCGCGGTGTAGCCGCCGTTGTTCTCGGCCTGCTTCTGCTTGACGATGTCGGCGCCGATGGTCACCGCAAGGTGGTTGGCCTGTCCGGTCAGGTCGGCGGCGAGATGGTAATCCGTGCCTTCGTGCTTGAACGCGGGGTTGCGCAGGTACGCCCACAGCACGGTCACCATGCCGAGTTCGTGCGCCAGGGCGAAGGCCTCGCTGACTTCCTCGATCTGCCGTCGCGATTCCGGCGAGCCGTAATACACCGTGGCCCCCACCGCGACCGCTCCCATCTCGCTCGCCTGCCTGACGCTGGCGAACAGGGTCTGGTCGTAGAGGGTTGGGTAGGTGAGCATCTCGTTATGGTTGATCTTCACCAGGAAGGGGATCTTGTGGGCGTACTTGCGCGCGACCGAACCGAGCACGCCTAGAGTCGAGGCCACCGCGTTGCAGCCGCCCTCGATCGCCAGTTTGACGATGTTCTCCGGGTCGAAGAACAGCGGGTTGGGAGCGAAGGACGCGCCGGCCGAGTGCTCGACCCCCTGGTCCACCGGCAGGATGGAGACATAACCGCTGCCGCCCAGGCGGCCGTGATCGAGGATGGCCTGGTAGTTGCGCATCACCGCCGGCTTGCGATCGCTCTGCGCCATCACCCGGTCGACGAAGTCCGGTCCCGGCAGGTGCAGGCTGTCACGCGGAATCCCAGTGCATTGATAGGACAGCAGGCTTTCGGCTTCGGCGCCCAGCAATTTTTCGATGTCGGTCATGGTATGAGGTCCTTGTAGAGGGTTGAACGTGACGTGCGCAGTTTGTCCGGGCAGCTTCGCCAGCAGGTGAATCCACGGCCGAGCCCCGCCGAAAAAATGCCCGCCGGAAATGCAGCGGGCAAAAGTCGGTTGGACACCGGAGGAGACGTAGTCGGACCTTTCCCCGCAGCCCGTTAGTGCACGAGCCGGACGCGGGAAACGAAATCCGCAGAACCCGCAGGGTACGTTTGAAGTGTGAAGGGATTGTGACGCGCCCGGATACACCTGCTTGTCCCATCGTGATGAAAAAAGGCGGCACCCCGAACCCGAGGCGCCGCCTCATTTGAGGCTCCGGACATTACTGGATCGCTAGCTTCTTCGACGTGCTGCCTGCCCTCTTCGGCAGGGTCAGTTCCAGCACGCCGTCCGTGTACTTGGCCTGGGCCTTAGACTCGTCAACATCGCTCGCCAGCGAGAAGCTGCGCGCCACCTTGCCGAAATAGCGCTCGGAACGCAGAACTTTTTCGCCTTCCTTCTCTTCCTTCTCGACCTTCTTCTCGGCGCTGATCGAGACCAGCTTGCCTTCGATGGTCACGTGGATGTCTTCCTTCTTCACTCCGGGAATGTCAGCGTGGATAGTGTAGGCATTGTCGGTCTCCTTCACGTCCAGCTTGATCTGCATCGATTGCTCGCCCTCGAAGGCGACTGGACGCACGAAGAAACCCTTGAACAAATCATCGAGCTCTCCAAACGGATCGTAACGGGTAATGTTGGCCATCTTTCACTCCATTCAGCAAACGGTTAAGGAAAACTGCTTCTGTTCCTTCATAGTAGGGGCTCTTCATGACATTTCAATGAGGCAACGCGTCAGTATTCACGACGCCATAGAGGCAGCCCCGCGATTGTCGGCCATAGTCTGCTGCAGGGTCGTGATCACCTGCCTGCGCAAGGACTTCCAGCCAACTCCGCCTTTCAGCGCGTGCCGGTGATTGATTTCCAGTTCGACGCCGACGTAGGCGGAGGCGGGAAAGCGGCGGCGCAGGTAGGCCGTGAACCCGTCGGACCTGCCGGTATAGGGGTAATTCCTGCGCACCTTCAAGTCCGGGGCGGCCTGCTCGATGCGGGCCTGCCAGGAGCGGCAGAATTCGACCTCGCCGGGACGCGCCGGATCGTAGAGCAGGCCAATATCGGCGTTGCGGACTTCACCGTCGAGCACCGGGGTGAAGCTGTGGGAGGAGACATGCACCACCCGGCTGCCCTGGGCGATGGCTTCGGCGATATGCGTCTCCACCCGCTTGCGGTAGCGCAGGTAATGCTTTGCGAGGATTTCGCGGCGCAGCGAAAGCGCAACGCCTCGCGTGATGTCGGAGTACAGGCGAGGATGGCCGATGGAGCGGTTGAGTTCGATCAGCAGGCGGCTGGTGGTGGAAAAAAACAGCGGCGCGGCGAGCGCCCTGGCCATCTCGCGCGCCAGGGCCAGCGCGCCGGGATCGTAGCCGCGGTGGCTTTGCAGCAAGGCCTCGAAGCCGGCAAACAGGGGACGGTAGCGGGCCGGGATGCGATTGCCACCATGCTCGCAGGTGATCAGGATGTGGTCGGCCATCGTATCAGTCCATGAACATCCGCCCCGCTTCGAGGCAGTCGCACAGTTCCTGGTAGATCGCATGCAGGCGCGTCTTGCCATTCGCCGGGCCGAGCGCGCGCAGGATGCGGCGGGCAAGCGGTCCGCGATCGAGCATCACGCGCAGCGGTTCGCGCCAGGGGCCGGAGGTGTCCAGCGCAGCGCCTTCGACGAGATGGCGCCAGAGTTCGCCTGCCGTGCATCGCCGGCCAGGAAAGCCCAGCAGGTCCAGATAGCCAGTGTCTTCGATCTGCGCCCGATCGGCGTCGCGGATGCAGTCGAGCAGGATCGTCGCCAGGGCTTCGCTGCCGATGGCCTGCTGCGCGGCGAGCGGCGACCACTTCGCGGAGTAGAGCGATCGGATGACGGCGGTCGCGGCGGCGGCGATGGCGAGGTCGGCCTGCGGGCATTCCTGCACGTCGATCACGCGGATCTCGAGGGCATTGCGATCGAAGCGCGGGATGGCGCCGCGCGAGTTGAGCCATTCATGCTGCAGCACCCCCTCGGGATCGAGCGGGGC
>JBGSTQ010000382.1:0-3085 GCA_041736375.1 Thiobacillaceae bacterium | reverse complement strand
GCAGCGCCGCATCGCCGCTGTAATCGGCGTGGCGCAGCGCTTCGCGACCGAAAAACGGCAGGCGCGCGACCAGCGAGGCGGTGGGTCGGATGACCGCGTCGGGCGTGTCGATGGCGGCCTCGGAGAAATAGCCGTCGTCGGCGATGCGAAAATCGAACTGCGCCACGGCGAGGTCGAAGCGCACGCTGCGCCCGCCATGACGGCGCAGGGCCTCGGCCGCGCCGGGGCTTTGCCGCAGCAGGTGGTTGAGGCTGCGCTCGAACACGGCGGAAGCGATCAAGACTTCACCTCGGACATTCCGGGACGCAAGGCCGCGGCGATCAAATCTTGAAGCCCTTGTGCAGGGCCACCACGCCGGCAGTCAGGTTGTGGAAGCTGACCTTGGCGAAGCCGGCCGCTTCCATCATGGTCTTCAGTTCTTCCTGCCCCGGATGCATGCGGATCGATTCGGCGAGGTACTGGTAGCTGCCGGCATCCTGCGCGACCAGCTTGCCCATCAGCGGCAGCAGCTTGAAGGAATAGAGGTCGTAGGCGGGTTCCAGCGGCTTCCACACCTTGGAGAACTCCAGCACCAGCAGGCGGCCGCCGGGCTTCAGCACGCGGTTCATCTCGGCCAGCGCCTGGTCCTTGTGGGTCATGTTCCTCAGGCCGAAGGCCACGCTGACGCAGTCGAAGTAGTCGCTCGGGAAGGGCAGACGCTCGCCGTCGCACTGCACCGTCGGCGGCGTCCGGCCTTCGTTGAGCATGCGGTCGCGGCCTTCGCGCAGCATCGAGAAATTGATGTCGGTGAGGAACACCTGGCCGGCCTCGCCGACTTCCTTGAGGAACAGCCGGGTCAGGTCGGCGGTGCCGCCGGCGACGTCGAGCACCTTCATGCCGGGACGCAATCCGGCCTGGGCGATGGTGAAGCGCTTCCACAGGCGGTGCAGGCCGGCGGACATCAGGTCGTTCATCAGGTCGTAGCGCGCGGCGACAGAGTGAAATACCTCGGCGACCTTGGCGGCCTTTTCGGATTCGGCGACCTGCTGGTAGCCGAAATGTGTCGTTTTATCCATGCTGCGGACCGGTGGAATGGGGGTGGGCGAATTTTACCCGAGGCCGGCAGCGAGGCGTCGATCGGGTAAAAAAGCCCGTCATAAATCGTTCATACTGCTGTCATAGTATGGCGTCCATACCTTATGGGCTGGAGAGATCATGGCAGCGAACATATTGTTGGTGGAAGACGAACCGGGCATCCAGGAACTGCTGAAGTTCAACCTGGCGCAGGCCGGGCATCAGGTCACCGCGGCGGGCGATGCCGAGCATGCGCTGAAATTCCTCAAGAGCACCCTGCCGGACGTCATCCTGCTCGACTGGATGCTGCCCGGCATGTCCGGGATCGACCTGTGCAAGCGCCTGCGCAGCGACGAGCGTTATCAGCCGATTCCGATCATCATGCTGACCGCCCGCGGCGAAGAGCGCGACAAGGTGCTGGGGCTGGACACCGGCGCCGACGACTACATCACCAAACCGTTTTCGCCGCGCGAGCTGGTGTCGCGCATCAAGGCGGTGCTGCGCCGCCGCGCGCCGCAGATGACCGACGAGCCGGTGGAAATCAACGGCCTCAGGCTCGACCCCGTCAGCCACCGGGTGTCGGGCAACGGCCAGTCGCTGGAACTGGGGCCGACCGAATTCCGCCTGCTGCACTTCTTCATGACCCACCCCGAGCGGGTCTATTCGCGCACCCAGCTGCTCGACCAGGTGTGGGGCGACGACGTCTTCGTCGAGGAACGTACGGTCGACGTGCACATCCGCCGCCTGCGCCTGGCGCTGGAGCCGTCCGGCCACGCCGGGCTGATCCAGACCGTGCGCGGGTCGGGTTATCGTTTTTCCGCCGAAATGGGATAATCGCGGCAGTTTCCTGACCTGGCGATGAAAATGGGTTTCTGGTGGCGTCCGCTGAGTGTGCTCGCCGGCGTGTTGCTGGTGGCGCTGATTTTGTGGGCGGGGTCCGGCTGGGTCGCCGCGCTGGGCTTTCTGGCGGGCATCCAGGCCTTTGCGATGCTGCGTCGCCTGTGGCAGGAATACCGTCTGGCGCGCTGGCTGGAAAATCCCGACGAGGTTTCCCCTCCCGATGCGACCGGCACCTGGGGCGATATTTTTTACCGGCTGGAGAAACTCCAGCGCCGCCAGAAAGCCAGCCGCGGCGAACTCTCCTCCGCGCTCGAACAGTTCGAACATGCCGCGATGGCCGTACCGGATGGCATGGTCATTCTCAACCGCAGCGACCAGATCGAATGGTGCAATCCGGCTTCGCGCAAGTATCTGGGGCTGGACAGCCAGCGCGACCGCGGCCAGTTCGTGCGCTATCTGCTGCGCCAGGCCAACTTTCTGGAGTTCCTCGACGCCGCCGACTATTCGCGCCGGTTGGTGTGCAAGTCGCCGATCAACCGCGAGGTGGTCCTGTCGATGCAGCTGGTGCCGTTCGGCGAATCGCAGAAACTGCTGGTCGCGCGCGACATCACCGACCTCGAGCGGGTCGACGCGATGCGCCGCGACTTCATCGCCAACGTCTCGCACGAGCTGCGCACGCCCTTGACCGTGGTCGGTGGCTTCGTCGAAACCCTGGCGGATTCGCCGAAGCTGCCTGAAACCGAGTCACACCGTTATTTCGAGTTGATGCTCGACCACACCCGGCGCATGCAGCGGCTGCTCGATGACCTGCTCACCCTGTCGCGGCTGGAAAGCAACGACAACAGCCTGCGGGACGAGCCGGTCAATGCGCCCGACATGATGCGTTCGCTCGAATCCGAGGCGCAGTCGCTGAGCCGCGGACGCCACAACGTTCGCCTGCGCCTGGAGAGCACGCGCTGGATCCGCGGCGCGGCGCAGGAATTGCGCAGCGCCCTGAGTAATCTCGTCTCCAACGCCGTGCGTTACACCCCCGCCGGCGGGGACATCACCCTGGCCTGGACCGATCGCGAAGGCGAAGCGGTTTTTTCCGTCACCGATACCGGCGAGGGCATCGCCGCCGAACACATCCCGCGCCTGACCGAGCGCTTTTACCGCGTCGACCGCAGCCGCTCGCGCGAGACCGGCGGCACCG
>JBGSTQ010000365.1:0-3620 GCA_041736375.1 Thiobacillaceae bacterium | reverse complement strand
CGGTGCCGCTGGCGCTCGCCACCGGCGCCGGGGCGGAATCGCGTTCGCCGATCGGCTGGGTCATCGTCGGCGGCCTGCTGCTCGGCACGCTGCTGACCCTGTTCGTCATCCCGGTCGCCTACACCCTGCTGACCCGCAATCCCAGTAACCTGGCCAGCGACGTCCAAGCCCAGCCGTCCACCCCCTGAACTGTCGAATTCCGCCGCCGTCCTGACGAAGCCTCGTCAGGCCCGGTGGCGTCCGGGTTCATCAAGCCGTCAAACCCGCCTGATTTAATGCGGTTTCCCGACATTTTGTCTCTTTTGGAGAACTGGCATGAAGGCTGCTGAATTCCTTGCACACGCAACGCAAGGAGCACACGACATGATCGAACTTGAACAAGGCGGCAAGCTGGAAATCAGTCTGCACGAAGACCCGAAAGGTCGCGAGCGGGTGGTGGTGGCGCTGCAGGCGCAAGGCTGCGAACTCAGCCTCACCCCGCATCAGGCCAGGGTGCTGGCGACCGAACTCATCATGGCGGTGAACCGCGCCGAGGTCCGCAACAACCTCAAGCAAAGCCACAACATGGTGCGCAGCAGCGAAAAGACGGAACCGAAGCGCAGCCTGTTTCACCAGGCTTTCGCCAAATAGTTTTACGGCCGGTCGGCTTCGACCGGACCGGGGTAGCGGGCAGCCAGGCTTGATCTACCCTATAAGTCGCCTCATTGTCTGAGGCCCGCCATCCGTGATAGGGTGGCACTGAGGCGCGAAGGGTTCGTCCCCGCGCCTTTTTATTTACCCCTTATATCTGGAACGACTATGGCTGCCATCGAACTCAACAAGGACAACTTTGAACCCACCATCAACAGCAACGACGTTGTGATCGTCGATTTCTGGGCGCCGTGGTGCGGCCCCTGCCGCGGCTTTGCGCCGATTTACGAGGCCGCGTCCGAGAAGCACCCGAACATCGTCTTCGCCAAGGTCAACACCGAGGTCGAGCAGGAGCTCGCCGGCTACTTCCAGATCCGCTCGATCCCCACCCTGATGGTGTTCCGCGAGCAGGTCATCCTCTACTCCGAAGCTGGCTCGCTTCCCGCCCAGGCACTGGATTCGCTGATCGAACAGGTGATGGGCCTGGACATGGCGCAGGTGCACAAGGACATCGCCGAACAGCAGGCGCAGGGTCAGGCCTGATTCAGGCCCTTAGCAACTGCCGCAGCAGCGGCAGGGTGATGGGGCGACGCGTTTCTAGGCTGAAGCGATCGAGCGCCTCCAGCGTCCGCAGCAGGCTCTGCATGTCGCGCGCGGTGTGATTCAACAGATAGTCGGCGACCTGGGATTCCAGCCGGAAACCCAGGGCGGCCGCGTGCTGCGCCAGCGCGGCACGCTTTTCCGCATCGTTCAGGCTGCTTACCTGGAACACCAGCCCCCAGCCCAGGCGGGTCCGCAGATCGGGGATCAGCGGCAGTTCGGCCGGTGGCCGACGGCCGGCGGCGAGCCACATCCCGCCGCCTTCACGCACCCTGTTGTAGGCGGCGAAGACCGCCAACTGCCGCGCCTCATCCCAGGCATCCGCATCGTCGGCGATCACCGCCTGCGCTTCGCCCTGTCCGCTGCTGTCGACGGTCAGCCCGCGCTGGCGGCAGGCCCGTGCCCAGGCCTGCAGCAGATAGGTCTTGCCGCTGCCCGCCTCGCCCCACAGATAGACCATGCGCTCGGCCGCCCGCCCCTCCAGCATGGCCTGCAGCTGCGCCATCAGCTCGTGATTGCGGCCCGTCACGAAACGGGTGAGGTCGGGTTCCGCCGGGGGGCGAATGTCGAGCAGAAGCTGTTGCATGGGGCGCAAGGATAAGGCAAATGACCGCCTCGGCGCCATGTGAAAGATGGGTGCGCGCGCAGCTATACTGCGGGTCTCGTGTGTGCCCGCCCTGAGAGTTTGCCGATGAGCCTCAACTTTCCCCTGCCGCTGAAATCCGTCATCCAGCCGCCTCCCATGGTCGAGGAGGTGCTGGACGCGGACGAGCGCGACGCCCTGAAAAGCCGCATCAAATCGCTGATGAAGCAGCAGGACGCGGTGCTGGTGGCGCATTACTACACCTCGGGCGACCTGCAGGACCTGGCCGAGGAAACCGGCGGCTGCGTGTCCGATTCACTGGAGATGGCGCGCTTCGGCCATGCCCATCCGGCGAAGACGCTGATCGTCGCCGGGGTCAAGTTCATGGGCGAGACGGCGAAGATCCTCAACCCGGAAAAGCGCGTCATCATGCCCGACCTCGGCGCCGAGTGTTCGCTCGACCTGGCCTGTCCGGCGGATGAATTCGCTGCGTTCTGCGACGCCCACCCCGACCGGCTGTCGGTGGTCTACGCCAACACCAGTGCCGCCGTGAAGGCGCGCGCGGACTGGGTGGTCACCTCCGGCATCGCCGCCAAGATCGTCAAATATCTGCACCGCCAGGGCCACAAACTCCTGTGGGCGCCGGACCGCCACCTTGGCGACTACGTGCAGCGGATCACCGGCGCCGACATGCTGCTGTGGCAGGGCTCGTGCGTGGTGCACGAGGCGTTCAAGGCCGAAGCGCTGAAAAAGCTGCGCGCCGAGCATCCGAACGCGGCGGTGCTGGTGCACCCTGAGTCGCCCGAGGCGGTGATCGCGCTGGCCGACGTCGTCGGCTCGACCACCCAGCTGATCGATGCGGTGCGCACCCTGCCCAATCCCGAATTCATCGTCGCCACCGACAACGGCATCTTCCACAAGATGCACGCGGCCGCCCCCGGCAAGCTCCTGCTCGAAGCGCCGACCGCGGGCGAAGGCGCCACCTGCACCTCGTGCGCCCACTGCCCGTGGATGGCGATGAACGGCCTGAGGAAACTCGCCGCCGTGCTGGAGAAGGGCGGCAACGAAATCCATATCGAGGAATCCGTCCGCGCCAAAGCCGCCCTCTCGATCCAGCGCATGCTGGATTTCGCCGCCGCCGACAAGGCCGGGCAGATCCAGTTGGGCGATTAAGATGGCTGGAGCCAGCCTGCTCGCGCTGCTCGACGACATCGCCACCATCCTCGACGATGTGTCGGTGATGACCAAGGTCGCGGCGAAAAAAACTGCCGGCGTGCTGGGCGATGACCTCGCGCTGAACGCCCAGCAGGTCGCAGGCGTGAAAGCCGAGCGCGAACTGCCGGTGGTGTGGGCGGTGGCCAAGGGCTCGCTCGTCAACAAGGCGATTCTGGTGCCGTCGGCGCTTGCCATCAGCGCCTTCGCACCCTGGGGGGTGACGCCGCTGCTGATGCTGGGCGGCGCCTTTCTCTGTTTTGAAGGGTTCGAGAAGCTGGCGCACAAATTCCTGCACCGCGAGGAAGCCGAGGCCCATCGTACCGAACTCGCCCACGCGCTGGAAGACCCGGCAATCGATCTCGTCGCACTCGAACGCGACAAGATCAAGGGCGCGATCCGCACCGACTTCATCCTCTCCGCCGAAATCATCGTCATCACCCTCGGCACCGTCGCGGCCGCATCCTTCGGCAAACAGGTCGCCGTGCTCGCCGGCATCGCATTCGTCATGACCGTCGGCGTCTACGGCCTGGTCGCCGGGATCGTCAAGCTCGACGACGCCGGTCTCTATCTCAGCCAGCGCGCCAACGCCGCC
>JBGSTQ010000165.1:0-1792 GCA_041736375.1 Thiobacillaceae bacterium | reverse complement strand
TGTTGGCGTTGCAGCGGAGGCCGGCAGCGATAAGCGCATGGTGTACTGCGCCAGTTGCAAACAGCGCGTGGATCGGCAGGCGGTCGCGGGCGATGTTGCGATCGGTCAGCACCAGGATGACCTTGCCGGTGCGCACCGAGTCGACCGCGCGCGCCGTCAACGCCCTGATCGCCGCTTCCAGCGTGGTCGTTGCCGGGTCGTAATGCAGGTCGAGGGTGATCGGCGCGAAGGCCGGATCGTTCAGGTTCATGAGCTTGTCGAAGGCTTCCTTCGACAGCAGCGGCGTGTACACCTCCACGCGGTGGGCGTGCTCGGCGCTTTCCTCGAAGAGGTTGCGCTCGGGACCGAAGGCGGTATTGAGCGACATCACGATCGCTTCGCGGATCGGGTCGATCGGCGGATTGGTCACCTGGGCGAACTGCTGGCGCAGGTAGTCGAAGGGCGAGCGCACCTTCTGGCTCAGTACCGCCATCGGCGTGTCGTCGCCCATCGAGCCGATCGCCTCCTGGCCGTCCTCGGCCAGCACGCGGATGATCTGGTCGCGCTCCTCGAAGCTGACGTTGAAAAGCTTCTGGTGCGTCAGCAGGCTGGCCGCGTCCATCACCGGCAGATCGGCGTCCTGGCTGATCGACAGGTCGAGCTTGACCGCCCGGGCCTGCAGCCATTCGCGATAGGGCTGGCGCACCTTCAGCTCGTTGTCGATGTCTTCCGACATCAGCAAGCGGCCGGTCTCGAGATCGGCGGCGATCATCTGGCCAGGCCGGACGCGGCCTTTCTTCTCGACATTGGCCGGGTCGATCTGCCAGACGCCGACTTCGGAGGCGATGGTGAGGATGCGGTCCTTGGTCAGCACCCAGCGCGCGGGCCTGAGGCCGTTACGGTCGAGCGTGCAGACGGCGTAGCGGCCGTCGGTCAGCACGATGCCGGCCGGACCGTCCCACGGCTCCATGTGCATCGAGTTGTACTCGTAGAACGCGCGGATGTCGGGGTCCATCGACTCGACGTTCTGCCACGCCGGCGGAATCACCAGTCGCAGTGCGCGGAACAAGCCCGCGCCGCCCATCACCAGCCCCTCGACCATGTTGTCGAGGCTCATCGAATCCGAGCCCTTGGTGCCGACGATGGGACGGATGTCGTCCATGTTCGGGATCAGCGGGGTGGCGAATTTCTGTTCGCGTGCACGGCTCCAGTTGCGGTTGCCCTGCACCGTGTTGATCTCGCCGTTGTGCGCCAGATAGCGGAACGGCTGGGCGAGGCGCCATTGCGGCCAGGTGTTGGTGGAGAAACGCTGGTGGAACACCACCAGGCTGGAGGCAAAGCGCGCGTCGTTGAGGTCGGGGTAGAACACCGGCAGGTTGTCCGGCATCACCAGCCCTTTGTAGCTGATGACGCGGCACGACAGCGTCGGCAGATAGAACACCGGATCGACCGGCTCCAGCGCCTTTTCGGCACGGCGGCGGGCGATGTAGAGTTTGCGCTCGAAATCGTCCTCGCTGGTTCCGGCTGGCGCGTTGACGAACACCTGTTCGATATGCGGCAGCGACTCCAGCGCCGATTCGCCGCAGACGGAAGAATCGGTCGGCACCTGGCGGAAGCCGGCGACGTTCAGCCCCTGGGCCTCAAGCTCGGCTTGCAGCGTCGAACGTGCATGCGCCCGCGGCGCCGCGTCGCGCGACAGAAACACCAGGGCGGCGGCATACAATTCGCCTAGCGCAAACCCGGCCTCGCCTGCCACCGCGCGCAGGAAGGCATCCGGCTTCTTGAACAGCAGGCCGCAGCCGTCGCCCGACAG
>JBGSTQ010000170.1:0-6099 GCA_041736375.1 Thiobacillaceae bacterium | reverse complement strand
CGACCCAGGCTGTGTAAAAACGCGGTGGAATCCAGCATAGCGCCAGGTCCCCTGCCATTGGCCCTCATCAACGGCTATTAGGCGCCCCACACCATCCAGATGTTACGACCGTGATTTTGTATTTGTCCTGCTGACACGCTCACTGGGGTCAGGTGTTGGCGCAAATAAAGGGGCCTCAGCCCCTCATCGCCTGCATCAGTGCCCCGGTTCCAAGAATCGTCATGACGCGCTTGAGATTGTAGGCGAGCACATGCAGGCTCATTTCCGTACTGACCCGCTCCAGAGTCTTGGTCAAGAAATGCGTTGCGCCCATCCACGCCTTCAAAGTCCCGAACGGATGCTCAACCGTCTGTCGTCGCACCCGCATCATGTCTGGGGCACGGTCGAGGCGCTTCTGCAACGATTCGAGAACGGACTCATGCTCCCAACGGCTCACCCTTCTCGCGGTGCTTGGTGTGCATTGGGTCTTGATTGGGCACTGTTGGCAATTTGAACTCCAGTAACGGTGGATCTTGTGCCCAGCCTCAACTCGAGAGAAACGCCAGATCAGGGACTCGCCAGCGGGGCAGCGATACTCGTTCTTCTCGGCGTCGTAGATGAAATCGGCCTTGTCGAATCGCCCTTCCGACTTGGCGCTGGAAGTCATCGGCTTAGGAAGATAGGTCACGATTCCGGCCTCGTGGCAGGCCAGGATCTCCTCGCCGCTGAAGTAGCCACGATCAGCAACGGTGGTGAGTTCATCGGTTCCCATTGCACTACGCGCCTGCTGGGCCATCTTGGCTAACTGGCTCCGGTCATGTCCGACATTGGTGACCTCGTGCGCCACAATCAAATGATGTTTGGTGTCGACTGCAGTCTGAACGTTGTAGCCGACCATGCCGCTGCCGCGACCGCTGGTGGCCATGGAGCGCGCATCGGGATCGGTCAGGGAGATTTGCTTGTCCGGTGTTGCCTGCAACCTGACCTCTATCTCGCGGAGTTGCACCATCTGCTGCTTCAGCAGAGTGATCTTCTCGTTTAGTCGAATGGTCTTGGCTTCGGCAATATCTGGCTCGGCACGGTCCGCGGTATCCAGTGCCGACAGATACCGGGCGATGCTTTCTTCGATCTGCTCCCGGCGACGTTCGATCTTGGCTGTGGTGAAGTTCCGGTCGCGGTTGTTGACGGCCTTGAACTTGCTGCCGTCGATGGCAACCATGGCTTCCGTAAACAGGTTCAACTGCCGGCAGAGGAAGACGAACTGGCGGCAGACGTTGCGGATGGCTTTGCCATTGTCCTTGCGGAAGTTGGCGATGGTCTTGAAGTCGGGCGTCAAGCGCCCGGTCAGCCACATCAACTCGACGTTGCGTTGGGCTTCCCGCTCCAGACGGCGGCTGGACTGGACGCGATTGAGATAACCGTAGATGTAAATCTTGAGAAGAACTGCAGGGTGATACGAGGGCCTTCCGGTCAGTGCTGGTGCGACTCCGTCGAAGCTCAACTGGCCAAGATCGAGCTCGTCGACGAAGACATCAATCACGCGGATGGGATTGTTCTCGGCAATGTAGTCGTCAAGCAGTTCTGGAAGAAGAGTGCCTTGGGTTCGGCTTTCGCCTTGAACAAAACGCTTCATCTGGATGCCCCAAAATGCGATAGGGAATTATCCGATTTCTGAGGGCGTTTTTACACAGTCTGTACCCTAAGCGGCCCCCCAAGAGCAGGTAAGCGACTGGTTGGTACGAGGCTAGGAGCAGCCTCTCAAGAATAACCAGGCGCATTAATCTGCTCTGGGTTGCTACAAGCTGAACTGTCTAATCCAGGTTTCCATTTGTGCCACTTCACGCTGTAGCAGCTTGGTATCCTGATATACATGCGCAATGACTGCCACGCCCTGCGCACGCCCTAGCAAATGCAGGGCCAAAGCGATCGCTTCGTCGCTACTACTGCCCAGGGCGCGGAATTGCTCAGCCAGCCAATCCCTGAACAGATCAAACAGCGCGCGCGCGGACCGTTGCAGTTCAGGTCTGTCCTTGCCCAGCTCTGTATTCAGCGTGCCGATGGGGCAACCATATCGGGTCAGCGCCGCCTGGCGCTCCGCGATCATGTGAATAAAGTCGATGAGGCGGTCGCGTGGATCCGGATGGCGAGTCGTCCATTCAGCCAACAGTGCACCGAATTCTTCCAGATGACGATCAATCACCGCCTTGAGAATGTCGTCCTTGGTCTTGAAGTAATAATTGATGTTGCCGCGATACACACCGACGGCATTGACGATGTCGGTAAAAGAAGTGCCGTCGTAGCCATGTTCATAGAACAGCGACTTGGCGCGCTCAACAATCTCGGAACGGGTTTTCTCGCCTTTGTTCAACATGGGATTGGATTGGAACATGAATAAGCAATGCTACGACGTCCAGCTGCTTGAAGGGTAGTAACACTCATCACTTAGTCGAAAGGGCGCGCCATTGGCATTGGTTGCGTTTGCCGCACTGCCATTTCTGCCATTTGCGTACGCACTGCTTCACGCCAGCCATGCACAGGACGGTAGCCCAGCAGGCGTTCGGCTTTGGTGTTATCGACACCGACTTCTTCGATCAGATGGATGATGCTGCGCGTTATCAATGGCTCCCAAGGCACTATCGGATCAAGCTTTTCCATCAGCAAGGCGAAGGGATAGGCAATTGCGAAGGGCACACCGAAATGTGGTTTTGGTAGACCGAACTCATCATGCAGCAGCGTGATCACCTGACGCACGCTCGGCACTTCCGGTCCGACGATATTGAAGCCCTCGTAGTCGGCTAGATCCGGTGCCGTAGCCGCTAGGGCAAATGCCCGGCCGATGTCGCGGCCATCGATGATGGGTAGACTGGTCCGCCCGCCAGCCACCCAGGGTACCAAGTGGGTCTTCAAACGTGGCACCAGGATCGGCAATATGCCAAGGCCATAGCGCCGCCCAGCGAAGATGCCAAGGCGTAGGTTAACCACCTTGAAGCCCGGCCCGGCCACTTTCCGCAACGCATTTTCGAGCGCAATGACATTGCCCAGATGCGGCCAGAAGGCATGTGGAATACCCTGACTCATCGGGTCGCCGGAATGCTGAGGCGCTGCTGCGCTGGTCGTGCTGGTGTTGACGAACCGCTTCACTCCGGCAGCGCGCGCGGCTTTGATCAGCTCCAAGGCAGGTTCGAGAAACAGGTGCTGCGAATTCTCCGATTGACCCCACATCGAGGTCCACGCTGCCGCATGGCAGAGGACATCGACACCTTCCACCACTGATTTCAAGTACCCCGGATCACGCAGGTCCCCCATCCGCACTTCGCCTGCGAAATTACCTGACAACTGGCCCGCATCTCGGCAAGCGGCGATCAAGTGTAGTTCTTCACGTTGCCCCAAAGCCTCCAGAACATGACTGCCGACAAAGCCATTCGCGCCCGTTACCAGAACCGTCTGTTGCATGATGCCCCCGCATTTAAGATGATCGTCCAAATATAATTAGACAATTATCCTATTATGTAAAGGCAATTCTGTGTCCGGGAGAATAAGGGATAGACCACGGTTTCTTGCAAACCATGAATACCGTCGCAGAACCTGTGACGGGCAAGCAACAAGAAGTCAGCTTTGACCGGCAAAACCGGACTGTCGCGATGATTACCCTGACCGGCTGGTCGTGGCCGGTAGCGCCAATTCTGAGCCGTACCTTAAAGCAGACTTTCGAGGACTTTCAGCAGCCTTGTGAGGGTGGCCGCAATGGCCGATCATCGGAAGTAGAAAGCGGGTCAGACATCACACCGCTCTCGAATGACCTCTAAGCCACCTGCACCAGCGTGAAATCGACCCGCACCCTGTCGAACGGGCATACGATTTTTCCGCTCTCGGTTTTTTCCAGCAGGCTGGTTTCCAGCAGAGCATGCACGTCGCGGTGCACGGATTTGACGTCGCGCGCCAGCCTGCGGGAAAGTTCGCGCAGGCTCATTTCGCCGGCGCCGTTCATGGCTTCCAGTACGCCCCAGCGCTTGGGGCTGATTTCCGAGAACAGCAGTTCGGGGCTGGCGTAGCTGAAGGTGAACTGCTGGACACGCCCGGATTTGGCGGCCTGGCGTATGCCTTTTGCACCCGCTCTGAGCGCGGCTTTCCAATCGGGATTGATTTCGATGACGGCGGCTTTCATTCAACGCTCCTTTCAACTTCTGCCATGAAATCGTCCAGCAGTTGGTCGATGGAAACAAATCGGTATACGGACTTTTTTCCGGCGGCGATTTCGCGTAGGGCGGCTTCATTCATGCCATGTTCGCCTTGAGATAAGCCTCAAGCTTCGCCAGATGCTGCTTGCCTCCCTCGATGGCGCCGTATTTCTCGACCACCTCGTCGCGGGATACCTTGCTGGGGAAAAGATGGCGCAGCGTGATCAGGGTGCCGCTGCCGGTTTCCTGCAAGGTGATGCAGCTCTCGAACCATATCCGCTGGCCATCGCCGTGGTCGAAAACCAGCCTGGACGGCGGGGTGATTTCCTTGAACACCGAGTGGTTGGGGTAGCGGGTGCCGTCTGGCCCGACCATCTCGAATGTCCACGCGCCGCCCACCCGGAAATCCATGGTCACGTTTTCGTTCCTGAAGCCGTCCGGGCCCCACCAGCGGTTCTGGTGTTCGGGCACGGTCATGGCCTTCCAGACGAGTTCGCGGGCAAACGGCACTTCGCGCTGAAGGACCACCTCACGTTCGTTTTCGCTCGATTTCATCGTCTCTTTCCTTGGTTGATCCGAATCGTGTGGAACCGCATGATCAAATGCCCCGCTTGACCATGGCGACCAGTTGATCGAGCGCCACGCCCCAGCCTTCTTCAAAGCCCATGGAAGCGTGCATCCGGCATCCCGCCTCGTCAGCATGAATGACGGTTGCACGGTAGCGGGTGCCGTTTTCGCCATGCGGGGCCATTTCGACCTTGGCGGTGAACATGAATTCGGCCGATTCATCGCCGCAGGGGGCATTCATCAATGCGGGCCGGAAACCGGGCAACAGGGCATTGGTCCAGACGAGCTTTTCGTTTTTGACCGTTTCCAGGAAGCAGCCGAGATTGGGAAATTCTTTGCCTTCGGGCGACTGCATGGTGGTGCGAAAAGTGCCGCCGGGGCGCACATCGACTTCGGCATCGATCGTCTTCCAGGGCAAGGGACAAAACCATTCCTTGATCAGCTCGGGTTCCGTCCAGGCCCGCCAGACCAACTGGGGAGGCACGTCGATGATGCGCTCAAAAGTCAAATCCAGTTTGTCGTTGAAGCTTGTCGTCATCTGATTTCTCCTTGGCTACGGGTTGGCTGCGGGCGGATCGCGTGGCGTGCTTGTGTTTTTTGGAGCTCGAGGCGGATTGGGCTTTCTTGTCAGCACTTTTTGGGGCCTTGGCCGGCGTATTGATTGGCCTGCTTGCGGCTGGGTTGGAGGCCATTTCCTGTGCCGGCCTGGCCGCTGATTCACTGGCGTGCAGTTCCAGCAGATAGGCATCCAGACGGTCCAGGCGTCCTTCCCACAGTTGCCGGTACTGTTCAATCCAGTCAACCGCCTGCTTGAGTTGCTCGCCATCGATCTTGCAGGGGCGTTGTTGCGCATGACGGGTCTTGATCAGCAAACCCGCTTTTTCCAGCACTTTGATGTGTTTTGAAACGGCGGGCAGGCTCATCCTGAACGGGGCTGCCAGCTCATTGACCGAGGCCTCGCCTTGTACCAAACGCGCCAGCATCGCCCGCCTCGTGGGGTCCGACAGCGCAGCAAAGGTCAGGCTCAGGGTGTCTGTTGCAGGGCTCATTTGTATTTTCTCTATCGGTTAATTAACCTTTTGGTTAACTATAGGACGAGGCTCGGCATTCGTCAAAGCCAACGGAATGCTTTCTTGTTCAGCCCTCCGCCACCATTCCCAGCACCGCCTCGCCGTACGCTTCCAGCTTCTTCGTCCCCAGCCCGGATATCTCGCCCAGCTCCGCCAGCGTGGCGGGGCGGCGCGCGGCGATTTCGCGCAGGGTGGCGTCGTGCAGGATGACGTAGGCGGGCACGCCTTTTTCGTTGGCGGTTTCGCGGCGCCAGGCGCGCAGGGAGAGGAACAGCGGATCTTCGTCGTTGTGGACACCTTCGCCT
>JBGSTQ010000017.1:0-5059 GCA_041736375.1 Thiobacillaceae bacterium | reverse complement strand
TTTCCCAAGCAGCGGCAGGGTCTGGCGATGGGCATATTCGGCGCGGGCAACACCGGCGCCGCCGTCACCAAGCTGCTCGCCCCGATCATCGTCGTCGGCTACGGCTGGACCATGGTCCCCAGGGTGTATGCGGTGCTGATGCTGGTGACCGCCATCGTGTTCTGGTTCTTCACCTACAGCGAACCTTCACACAAGGTCGGCAAGCACATCACCATCCGCGAGCAACTGGCCGCCTTCAAGGACCCGAGGGTATGGCGCTACAGCCAGTACTACTCCATCGTGTTCGGTGGCTATGTCGCGCTGGCCCTGTGGATGACCAAATACTACGTCAGCGAATACGGCTTCGACCTCAAGACCGCTGCCTTGCTGGCGGCCGCCTTCAGCATCCCGGGCGGGGTGCTGCGCGCGGTCGGCGGCTATTTTTCCGACAAGTTCGGCGCCCACACCATGACATGGTGGGTGCTGTGGATTTCGCTGGTCTGCCTGTTCTTCCTCTCCTACCCGCAGAGCGACATCACCATCACGACCATCAATGGTCCGATGACCTTCCACTTCGGCCTGAACGCGCCGCTGTTCACCATCATCATGTTCACCCTCGGCATCGTCTTCGCCATCGGCAAGGCCTCGGTCTTCAAGTACATCTCCGACGACTACCCCGACAACATCGGCGTGATTTCCGGCGTGGTCGGACTGGCCGGCGGACTCGGCGGCTTCCTCATGCCGATCATGTTCGGTGCGCTGGTCGACCTGACCGGCATCCGCTCCTCCGCATTCATGCTGATGTTCGGCGTGGTATGGGTGTCGCTGATGTGGATGTACTGGACGGAAGTGCGTCCGATGGATGCGGCCCGTGAACTGAAGCGGGCCAAGCTCGCCGGGGACCTGATGGAGTAGCAAAACCTGGGCCGGGCGATGCCCGGCTCCGTTGGTCAACTTGAAGAGGAATACGCCATGCCTACCAACATCAAGGAATGGAATCCGGAAGACCCGAAGTTCTGGGAATCCACCGGCAAGTCCATCGCCTACCGCAATCTGTGGATCTCGGTCCCGAGCCTGCTCAACGGCTTCGCCATCTGGCTGATGTGGGGCATCATCACCGTGCAGATGCTGAACCTCGGCTTCCCCTTCAGCAAGGAAGAGATGTTCACCCTGACGGCGATTTCAGGCCTGGCGGGCGCGACCCTGAGAATCCCGGCCTCCTTCTTCATCCGCATCGCCGGCGGGCGCAACACCATCTTCCTCACCACCGCCCTGCTGATGATTCCCGCGTTTGGCACCGGCATCGCGCTGCAGGACAAGACCACGCCGCTGTGGGTGTTCCAGATGCTGGCGCTCCTGTCCGGCATCGGCGGCGGCAACTTCGCCTGCTCCATGTCCAACATCTCGACCTTCTTCCCCAAGCGTCTGCAGGGCACGGCACTCGGAATTAACGCCGGTCTGGGCAACTTCGGCGTCACCACCATGCAGATCCTGATTCCGCTGGTGATGACGACCGGCGCCTTTGCCGCCTTCGCCGGCGGCTCCATGGAACTGGTGAAGGACAGCGGCTGGATCTTCGGCAAGATCCTCGCAGGTACCCCGACCTATATCCAGAATGCCGGCTTCGTCTGGTTGCTGCTGCTGGTGCCGCTGGCCTTCTTCGGCTTCTTCGGCATGAACAACCTGCTGACCATCAGCCAGAACATTGGCTCGACGATCAGCGCCTTCGCCAAGATTCTCTGGCTGTACGGGCTGGCCTTCCTCACCGCCGGCATCGGCCTCTATCTTTACCTGCCCGCGCCCACCGGACTCGGCCTGCTCAACATGTGGGTGGCGCTGCCGCTCATCATGATCACCACCCTGCTGGTGATGAAACTGGCAGCCTTCGGCGAGATGAAAGGCAACATCAGCAATCAGTTCGCCATCTTCAAGAACAAGCACACCTGGTCGATGACCGCGCTCTATGTCGTCACCTTCGGCTCGTTCATCGGTTTCTCGATGGCGCTGCCGCTTTCGATCACGGTCATTTTCGGCGACACCCACGTTCTCGATGTCGCTACCGGCGCCTGGGTTCACACGAAAAATCCGAACGCACCTTCCGCGCTGCAATACGCCTGGATCGGTCCCTTCGTCGGCGCGTTGATCCGCCCAGTCGGCGGCTGGATTTCCGACAAGGTCGGCGGCTCCATCGTCACCCAGATCATTTCGGCGGTGATGGTGGCGGCTTCTGCCTACGCCGGCTACATCATGATGCAGGCTTACCAATCGGCGACGCCGGAGGTGTTCTTCTCGCAGTTCCTGTGGGTGTTCGTGGTGCTGTTCGCCGCTACCGGCATCGGTAACGGCTCGACCTTCCGCACCGTCGGCGTGATTTTCGACCGTATCCAGGCAGGCCCGGTGCTGGGCTGGACCTCCGCGGTGGCAGCTTATGGGTCCTTCATCGCCCCCGAGGTGATCAAGGGCCAGATCAAGGCCGGCACCCCGGAAAACGCCATGTACGGCTTCGCCATCTTCTACGCCGTGTGCCTGGTGCTGAACTGGTGGTTCTACCTGCGCAAGAACGCGTACATCAAGAATCCGTAATCGAGGGGCCAGGGGTCAGGGGCCAGGGGTCAGAGAAGAGCGCGGCACCGCCGCTCGACCCCTGAATCCTGAATCCTGAATCCTGAATCCTAGCGAAAGTAAGGAGCAACACAATGAGTCACTTCCTCGACCGACTGACCTTCTTCAAGAAGAACCTCTCTGAATTTTCCAATGGCCACGGTACCGTCAGCAACGAAGACCGCAGCTGGGAAAACGCCTACCGCAGCCGCTGGCAGCAGGACAAGGTGGTGCGCTCCACCCACGGGGTGAACTGCACCGGCTCGTGCAGCTGGAAGATTTTCGTCAAGAACGGCCTGATCACCTGGGAAATCCAGCAGACCGACTATCCGCGCACCCGCCCCGACCTGCCCAACCATGAGCCGCGCGGCTGCCCCCGCGGCGCCAGCTATTCCTGGTACGTGTACTCGGCACAGCGCGTGAAATATCCGCTGATCCGCGGCCGCCTGATGGAAATGTGGCGCGAGGCGAGGAAGACCATGGACCCGGTGGAAGCCTGGAAGTCGATCAGCCAGGACCCTGCCAAGGCCAAGCGCTACAAGTCGGTACGCGGCCAGGGCGGCTTCGTGCGCGCCAAGTGGGACGAGGTGACCGAAATCATCGCCGCCTCCAACGTCTTCACCATCAAGGAATTCGGCCCCGACCGCATCTACGGCTTTTCGCCGATTCCCGCCATGTCGATGGTGAGCTATGCGGCAGGCTCGCGCTACATGTCGCTGATCGGCGGCGTCTGCGGCTCCTTCTACGACTGGTACTGCGACCTCCCGCCCTCCAGCCCGCAGGTATGGGGCGAGCAGACCGACGTGCCGGAATCAGCCGACTGGTACAACTCGACCTATCTGATGGTGTGGGGCTCCAACGTTCCGCAGACCCGTACCCCGGACGCCCACTTCTATACGGAGGTGCGCTACAAGGGCACCAAGACCGTCGCGGTGTCGTCCGACTTCGGCGAAATGGTCAAGTTCGGCGACATCTGGCTGGCGCCCCGACAGGGCACCGATGCTGCGCTGGCGCTGGCGATGGGCCACGTCATCCTCTCCGAGTTCCACAACAAGGGCAAGAGCGAATACTTCGACTCCTATTGCCGCCAGTACAACGACCATCCCATGCTGGTGATGCTGAAGGAACACGACGGCAAGCTGATTGCCGACCGCTATCTGCGCGCCTCCGACCTCACCGGCAACCTCGGGCAGGACAACAATCCCGAATGGAAGACCGTGGTCTACGACGAGGACACCGGCTATCTGGTGGCGCCCAACGGCTCGGTCGGCTTCCGCTGGGGGCAGTCCGGCGCATGGAACCTCGAGATGCGCGACGGCTATTCCGGCAAGGAGGTCAAGCCGCAACTGACCCTGCTCGGCAGCCACGATGAAGTTGCCGAGGTGGCCTTCCCCTACTTCGGTGGCGACGACCATAACGAACTGCTGGCCCGCAACCTGCCGGTCAAGGTCATCAGCGTCGGTGGCAAGGATGTCCGCATCGCAACCGTCTACGACCTGACGCTGGCCAACTACGGCGTCGACCGCGGCCTCGGCGGACCGAACATTCCGACCAGTTACGACGACAACGTGCCCTACACCCCGGCCTGGGCCGAGAAGCACTGCGGCGTGCCGCGCGCCGACATCATCACGGTGGCGCGCGAGTTCGCCGACAACGCCGACAAGACCCACGGCAAGTCCATGGTCATCCTCGGCGCGGCCTTGAACCACTGGTACCACAACGACATGATCTACCGCGGCATCATGAACCTTTTGATGATGTGCGGCTGCATCGGCCAGTCGGGTGGCGGCTGGGCACACTACGTCGGCCAGGAAAAGCTGCGTCCGCAGACCGGCTGGGCGCCGCTGGCGTTCGCCCTCGACTGGCATCGGCCGTCGCGGCAGATGAACTCCACCTCCTTCTTCTACGCCCACACCAGCCAGTGGCGCCACGAGAAGCTGGCTGCTTCGGAGATCCTCTCGCCCACAGCCGACAAGAGCAACGGCGACTATCGCCTGATCGACTTCAACGTGCGCGCCGAGCGCATGGGCTGGCTGCCGTCCGCGCCGCAGCTCGAGACCAACCCGCTGGAGATAACCAAGGCGGCCGACGCCGCCGGCATCGACCCGGTCAAGTACGCGCTCGAGCAGATCAAGAGCGGCGCACTCAAGTTTTCCTGCGAGGACCCGGACAATCCGAGGAACTTCCCGCGCAACCTGTTCGTCTGGCGTTCCAACCTGCTGGGTTCGTCCGGCAAGGGCCACGAGTATTTCCTCAAGTACTTCCTCGGCACCCAGAACGCCGTGATGGGTCCGGATCTCGGCCAGCTCGGCGAGGCCAAGCCGAAGGAAGTGGTCTGGCACGACAAGGGCGCCGAAGGCAAGCTCGACCTCCTGGTGACGCTGGATTTCCGCATGTCGACCACCTGTCTCTATTCCGACATCGTGCTGCCGTCGGCCACCTGGTACGAGAAGGACGACCTCAACACCTCGGACATGCA
>JBGSTQ010000136.1:0-1953 GCA_041736375.1 Thiobacillaceae bacterium | reverse complement strand
GCCCCGGGCACTGACCGCTCTCGACGCGGCGCGCGCGCTGGCGCCGCAGCATACCGCCCTGTTGCGGCTGGAACTCAAGGCCCGGCAGTTGACCGGGCAGTGGGACGAGGTTCAGAAGCTGCTCGACCAGCTCGAACGCAGCAATGCGCTGGAACCTGTCTTCGCCGGCCAGATGCGGCGCGTGGCCTACGCGGAAAATCTGAAGCGGCGTGCCGACGACGATCGCGCCCTGCTCGAGTACTGGAAAAAATTGCCGGCGAGCTACAAGACCGATGCCCATGTGGCCCGTGCCGCCGCCCAGGCTTTCATCCACAAGGGCGGTCACGATACCGCGCTCGACGTGCTGGAGGCGGCGCTGACACAGGAATGGCACGAAGATCTCGTGCGCCTCTACGGCCAGGTGCGCGGCAGCAGCGCAAGCCGGCAGATCGAGCAGGCCGAAAAATGGCTGCATGCCCAGCCCCGGGATTCCCACCTGCTGCTGGCGCTGGCCGAACTGTGCAGCGTTCAGGAACTATGGGGCAAGGCGCAAAGTTATCTGGAGGCCAGCCTTGCCATCGCGCCTACTACCGAGGCGCATATCCGGCTTGCCGAGTTGCGGGAAAAAACCGGCCTCGTCAGCGAGGCCTGCGGACACTATCGCAAGGCGCTCGCCCTTTGCCGCGCCATGGAATGAATCAGGCGGCTACCGCATCCCCCGCGTAGACAAAGGAGTCGGCAAAGAACTCGTCGTCCGGAAGATTGCGAGTGCGGGTAAAGGCGTCGCGTGCGCTGTCGACCATCACCGGCGCGCCGCAGGCGTAGACCTGGTAGCCGGACAGGTCGGCGAAGTCGGCCAGTACCGCCTCGTGGACAAAGCCGGTACGGCCCAGCCAGTGGTCACCCGGTTCGGGGTTCGACAACACCGGGATGAAGCTGAAATTCGGATGCTCGGCCTGCCACTGCTGCGGCAGTTCCGCCAGGTACAGATCTTTCAGTGAACGCACCCCCCAGTACAGCACCATCTCGCGGTCCATGTGCGCGGCGAAGGCATGCTCGAGCATGCCCTTGATCGGCGCGAAGCCGGTGCCGCCGGCGACGAAGACCATCGGCTTGTCGGAATCCTCGCGGATGAAGAAGCTGCCGAGCGGGCCTTTCAGCCTCAGGATGTCGCGTTCCTTCAGGGTGGAAAATACCTGGTCGGTGAACAGTCCGTCGGGCACGTGGCGGATGTGCAGTTGCAGCAGCGCGTCGTCGTGCGGCGGGTTGGCGAGCGAATAACTGCGGCTCCTGCCGTCCTTCAGCTGGAAGTCGATGTACTGCCCGGCGAGGAATTGCAGGCGCTCGTTGGCCGGCAGCTTGATCTTGACCAGCATCACGTCGTCGGCCAGCTTCTGCAGTTTCTCCACCCGGCAAGGCAGCGTCTTCACCACGATGTCCTTGGCGGCACCGATCTCCCTCGCTTCGATGACCATGTCGGAAAGCGGCCTGGCGCGGCAGAACAGCGCGCGCCCCTGGGCTTTTTCCTCGTCCTTCAGGGCGCCGGCCTGATACACGCCATAGTCGAGCGAGCCAGACAGGACCTTGCCTTTGCACGCGCCGCAGGCGCCGTTGCGGCAACCGTAGGGCAGGGCGAAGCCTTCGCGCAATGCAGCTTCGAGCAGGGTTTCATCGTCCTCGACGGTGAACTGGTGCCCGCTGGGCTGGATGGTGACCTGATGCGGCATGATGTGGGCTTAAAATGCTATGAAAACGGCTCGATTATCCCCCGGGCAAGCGGGGTTTTCACCCCTGCGGGCTTAGGGTTACAGACAGGCAGCGATGAAGAAAATCTTGATTGTCGGGTTTGGCGACGTGGCGGAGCGGCTGGTGAAGCGCTATGCGGGCCAGGCCGAATTCATCGGCATGATCCGGCGGCCCGAGCGTGCCGCCGAATTGCGCGCGCTGGGGGTGACGCCGCATGTCGGCGATCTC
>JBGSTQ010000130.1:0-1557 GCA_041736375.1 Thiobacillaceae bacterium | reverse complement strand
CGTTCATGTAGATCAGGTAGCCCATGCCCGGCGACAGCTGGGTCAGCGTGCTGAACTGCGGCTGGCTGGGGTTGTAGGTCTGGGTCAGGCTGTGCACCAGCTGGAACTGCCCGCTGATGCTCCCCAGGGCGCCGGCGACGGGCTGGCTGCAGCCGGGGTAGTAGCCGATCCAGTTCCAACCGGCGTGCAGGGCGATAGGCGCATTGGCCGGCTGAGGCAGCCCGTCCACCAGCAGGTTGGCGCTGGTCGAGCTGGTCATGTGCAGGTAATAGCCTTGCCCGGAGTGGACCTCCTTTAAGGTGTTGGCGCTGTCCGGCAGGCTGGTGGCGTAGACGCCCGTTTCGCTCAGGGCGCGGTCGTAGCGGTTGAGGATCGATTCCAGCACGTTGCCGATCAAGGGCGAGGGCGGTTCGAGGGCGATGGAGATCAGGTTCCAACCGGGCGAAAGCAGGATCTGCTGCCCGGTGATATTGCCGGCCGATAGATCGACCGGGTGCAGCTGGTGGTCGTCCTGCCAGTAGAAGGAAGGTTTGGCCACCGCCGGGGCGCCGTTGATCAGGAAAGAAACCAGCTCGCCCGCGCGCATGCCCGGGATGGTCGGGGTGACCGAGGTGTCCTCGCCGTAGATGCGCATGTAGCCATAGTAGCCGGCCGAACCGACCGTGAAGCTGCCGACGATCTCGCCGCGCGGGCTGACCGCCTGCACCAGGGTGCCGGTCGGGGCCGGGTCGCCGGTGGATGTGCCGGTCACGTTGATCAGCGCGCTGCCGTACACATCCGTGAAGAGCGGGGTGACCCGCACGCCGCCCTCCGAGGACTGCGCCAGGGTTTCTTCTTCCAGGGCAATCTCGTTGACCGACGCGCCATTGGCGCCCAGGCGCTCGATCATCACGGTGATGCTGCCGTCGCTTTCATACGCGGTCACGGGCACCCGCACCGATTCGCGGTGGATCTGGTAGTCGCCGGTGTTGACCTGCAGGTTGGTGTCGGCCCCGTCGATCCAGGCACGCTGGATGCGCGCCGCGCCGTCCTGCTGCCAGAAGGTCAAATGCACCTGGTAGCGGCTGCCCGGCTTGAGGTGATCGAATTGGTAACTGAGGGTGTTGTCGCTCTGGTCGATGCGCACGGATTGATAGGGCAGCTGCCCCCAGGCCACGCTGGCGATGCTGGCCGGGTCGAGCCAGCCCATGTTGCGGCTGCCGGGGTAGGCCGTGTCGCTGGGGCTGCCGGCGTCGATGTACCGGTAGTCCACGTCATGCAAATTCACCGCCGCCACCACAGCCCCGTCGATCCCAGGGGCGGAGATCGCCACCGACAAAGAGCGGTCCAGGTACAGCGCCGGATCGACCAGGATCGACAGGCGGTGCACCTGCCCGTCGCCCAGGTCTTCCGGCCCGGCCACGCGGTAAGTATCTACGTAAACACTCTCCTGCCGCCCGGCGCCGTCGCATTCGTACAGCAGGATATCCAGGTGGTAGGCGTGGCCGGTGGCCAGGTTGTCGAAGCGGTACTGCACTGTGCCGTCCGGGTCGCGCCGCAGCGTCTCCTCCGGCAGCG
>JBGSTQ010000100.1:0-3185 GCA_041736375.1 Thiobacillaceae bacterium | reverse complement strand
CGATGCCTGCGGCGCGGAGATTCCGCGCTGGCTCAGGAAGAAGCTGGAAACTTTCGGCGACGACATGCCTTCCCTGCGTGCCTTCGGGCTCGATGTGATCACCGACATGTGCGACCGCCTGCTCGCGGGCGGCGCGCCGGGTCTGCATTTCTACACCATGAACCAGGCCGGGCCCACCACGACCATCTGGCAGCGGCTGGGCCTGTAGCGAATCGCGACACATGTCGACCAGCAAGGCCCGCCCACCAGCGGGCCTTGCTGTTTTGACGCATCGAAGGGTGCTGCGCCGGGCATGTAGAATCGTCCTCGTTACCCCCATCGGAAACGATCATGAACGCCCTGTGGATCCTGCTCCTGCTCGTCCTGCTTTCCGGCGTGTTTTCCCTCGCGGAAATGGCCCTTGCTTCCGCCCGCCGGGGGCGACTGACCCAACTGGCCGAAGCGGGTGACCGTGGCGCCGTGAAAGCGCTGGCCATCAAGGAATACCCGAGCCGGCTGCTGGCAGCAAGCCAGACGGGCATCACCGCTGCGGCCCTGCTTATGGGTATCTATGGGGAATCGGCCCTGTCGGCTTCGATCGAGTCCGCCATCGGCGCGATGCTGCCCGCGCTCGCCGCGTGGCAGGCCACCATCGCATTTGCCACCACCATCGTGATCGTCACGGCGGTCTCGATCATCCTCGGCGAGATTGTGCCGAAGCGGATTGCGCTCGCCCATCCGGAGAAGGTGGCAGCCGCTTGCGCACCCGCCATGTCGCTCTTCATCCGGCTGCTCTATCCTGCGATCCGCTTCCTGTCCTTCGCGGCAGACCGGGTACTCGCATTGCTGCCCATTCAGGCCGCGCCAGCGGTGACCAGCATGGAGGAAATCCTCGCCTTTGTGGACGAGGGGGAACGCGCCGGGTCCATCGCCCCGGAAGAGAGCGAACTGTTTGGCAATGTGATGCGGCTGGAGGACTGGCGCCTCGCCACCGTCATGACACCCGCGTCGGACGTGGCATGGATCGACCTGCTGTCCCCGCGCGAAGACAACCTGCGCCTGCTGCGCGAGGCCCCGCATTCGCAGTTGCCGGTCTGCAAGGGCGACCTGCAGCAGGTGATCGGCATCGCAGAAAGCCACGACATCCTCAAGGCGGCCATGCTGGGTGAAATCGATTTCGCCGAGTTACCGCTCGAACCGCCGCTGTTCGTCCCGTCCAGCCTCAACCTCATCGACTTGTTGCGCACCTTCCGTCAGCAGCGCGCCAATTTCGCCCTGGTGGTGAGCGAGTTCGGCCTGACCGAAGGCATCGTCACCCTGGACGACCTGATGTATTCCCTGGTGGGCGAAATGGCGCCGGGGATCGACGATTCCGAAGATTCCCTTGCCGTTCGCCGGCCTGATGGTTCTTGGTTGCTGGATGGATTGCTCCCCATCGACGAGATGAAGGACAGATTGGATATTCGCTACGTACCGCAAGAGTCGCTGGGCAACTATCAAACCGTAGGCGGCTTCGTTCTCGCTTCGTTGGGGCGCATCCCGCGCAAGGCGGAGTGCTTCACCTGGGCTGAGTGGGAGTTCGAGGTGGTGGATGTCGACCGCAACCGGGTCGACCAGGTGTTGGCGACCCATGTGTCGAAGCAGGGGGCGTCGGGGAAGAAGGCAATGAACGAGGACGACTGAAAACCGTTTCGAGTCGATGTTTCGAATCTGAACAGGACCTGACGAAACGAAGCCCGCATCAAGCGGGCTTCGCTTCGTCAGGGGATCGGCTGAACGTCAGGATGTCTGTCAGGGCAGGCAGGCCTTGAGCGCCTTCAAACAGTAATCGACGTTTTCCTGCTTCGCCGAATAGCCCATCAGGCCGATGCGCCAGATCTTGCCGGCCATGTCGCCGAGGCCGGCGCCGATTTCCAGGTTGAACTCGTTCAACAGACGCGTGCGGATCGCCGCTTCGTCGATGCCGTCCGGCACGTAGATCGAGTTGAGCTGCGGCAGGCGCGCAGATGCATCGACCACATAGCGCAGCCCCATGCCTTCGAGCCCGGTCTTGAGCTTTTCGTGCATGGCGCGATGGCGTGCCCAGGCGTTTTCCAGGCCTTCCTCTTCCAGCATCACCAGTGCCTCGTGCAGGCCGTACATCGGGTTGATTGGTGCGGTGTGGTGATAGGTGCGCTTGCCGGCGGACTGCCAGTAACCGAGCACCAGGTTGAGGTCGAGGAACCAGCTTTGTACGGTCGTCGTGCGTGCCTTGATGCGGTCGATCGCACGCTCGGAGAACGACACCGGCGACAGGCCGGGCGTGCATGACAGACATTTCTGGCTGCCGGAATACGCCGCGTCGATGCCCCACTTGTCCAGATAGACAGGGGTGCCGCCGAGGCTGGTCACGCAGTCCATGATGGTCAGCGCGCCAAATTCCTGTGCGATCTTGCCGAGCGCTTCGCCGTCGCTTTGCGCGCCGGTCGAGGTTTCGGCGTGGACGAAGGCGAAAATTTTCGCGTCGGGATTGGCCTTGAACGCTTCGCGCACCTTGTTCGGATCGACCGGCGCACCCCAGGCATCGTCGACGATGACCGGCACGCCGCCGGTGCGCTTGACGTTTTCCAGCATGCGCCCGCCGAACACGCCGTTCCTGCAGACGATGACTTTGTCGCCCGGTTCCACCAGGTTGACGAAGCACATTTCCATTCCGGCCGACCCGGGCGCGGAGACCGGGAAGGTCAGCGCATTGTCGGTCTGGAATGCCATCCGCAGCATGGCCTTGATCTGTTCCATCAGCTCGACGAAGGCGGGATCGAGGTGGCCGATGGTCGGGCGCGCCATGGCGTCGAGAATGCGCTGCGGCACATCGGAAGGGCCGGGGCCCATGAGAATACGCTTGGGGGGGATGAAGGAGGCAGTCATAACCTGAGTCTGGGTGTGGGTAAAAAACCAACTAAAACAAAGGCTTGATTTTACCGGTAAACAACGGCGGCCGGAAATCAGGCAGGCGGCTCGCCCATCAGCGGCCGCATCGCGGTCAACAGGCTGCTGAAGATGCGCGGATGCTGCTTTTCCTGCTCGGCCAGCATCTGCTTCATGGCGTGGCGCTGCTGCGGCTTGGCGAAACAGGCCGGACAGTTTTCGAAGATCACCGGCAGGCCGGCATCCTGTGCAAACGCGCGGGTCTGGCGTTCACGCGCGGTGGCGAACGGGCGAATGAT
>JBGSTQ010000087.1:0-3014 GCA_041736375.1 Thiobacillaceae bacterium | reverse complement strand
AACACCTCGGCCGCGGCACCGCGCGCCAGACAGGCGCCGATCGGCATTCCGCCACCCAGACCCTTGGCCAGCGCCATCACGTCCGGCATGACGCCGGAATGCTGGAAGCCGAACCAGGTACCGGTGCGACCGATGCCGGTCTGCACTTCGTCAAGCATCAGCAGCCATCCCTGGGCATCGCAGATCGTGCGCAATTCGGCCAGGAAATCGGGCGCCAGCAGATTGATGCCGCCTTCGCCCTGCACCACTTCGACCAGCACCGCGACCACGCTCTTGTTGTGTTCGGCGACATGGCGGATCGCGTCGATGTCGTTGAACGGAACCCGTGCAAAGCCCGACAGCAGCGGTTCGAATCCCGCCTGGATCTTGCGGCTGCCAGTCGCCGTCAGGGTGGCCATGGTGCGGCCATGGAAGGCCTTTTCCATGACGATGATGGTCGGCACCTCGATCCCCTTGTTATGGCCATAAAGACGCGCCAGCTTGATCGCCGCTTCGTTGGCCTCGCAGCCGGAATTGCAGAAGAAGGCCCGGTCCATGCCGGAGATCGCGCACAGGCGTTCGGCCAGTTCTTCCTGGCGCAGCACGCGATACAGGTTGGACGAATGGATCAGTGTCGCGGCCTGGTCGGCAATCGCCTTCACCAGCCGGGGATGCGCATGGCCGAGGCCGTTCACCGCGACCCCGGCGACCGCGTCGAGATAACGCTTGCCGGCTTCATCCCACAGGTACGCGCCTTCTCCGCGCACAAAGGCGACGGGTTGGCGGGCATAGGTATTCATCAAGTGTTCGGACATGGCTCTAAGGTCTGCTTCTGCAAGGGCTAAATCAAGTCATCGAAAGCAATACGGCGGCCTGAGCCGCCGTAGTAGTCACGCGATTTTACTACGCTCGCGTTTTTTGGGCTATCAGAAGCCGTGTACTCCCGCGCCCATGAAGAACAGCATGGGAATGGACAGCATGGTGTTGGTGCGCGAGGCCAGGAACGCGACGCGGCGCGCCTTGTTCTTCTCGTCGTCGGTCGCCGACACCATGCCGAGGATTTTCTTCTGGTTCGGCCAGATCAGCACCCACACGTTGAAGATCATGATCGTGCCCAGCCAGGCGCCGATACCGATAAAGGCCGCCTCGGGCTGCAGGGTGAAGGCCGGGACGAAACGCGGACCGAGAAGCGCGGCACCCGCCAGCCAGGTCACCACGGCCGACCAGCGGAAGAACAGCAGCGCGCGCGGCGCCACATGCTTGGAAATCCCGGCGGCGGTGCCGTCCGCGGCAGCGGCCTTCAAGGCGGCCACCTGAACGAAGTTGAAGTAATACAGCAAGCCGATCCACATCACGCCCGCCATGAAATGGACCCAGCGGAAAATCCCCATTGAATATTCCATGTCCGATTACCCCCCGATCAGAAAATTGTTGGCGAACACGTACAGCACCCCCGTCAGCACCACCCCGGCGATGACCGTCCCCCACAGTGAATCCAGCGGATTTTTCATCGTTGTCCTCCTTTAATAGTTGATAGATTTAGTCGGGTAAACGATGCAAGTATCACCAAATAGTTTGGCCGCTGCAAGCACCCGCCTTGGCCGACGGCATTGCCGGACCGGCATGCTAGAATCGCGCCACCCTACAAGCCCATCAAGACCCGATCAAATGGCCGACGTTTCTGCCGACAAGCCGTTCATCATTCGCGGCATCACGAGCCGCGGTGCGCGCTTCCGCCCGAGCGACTGGGCTGACCGCCTGGCCGGGGCATTTGCCGTCATCGACCCCAACAATCGCACCAACTACTCGCCCTACGTGCAGCCGACCACGCTGGACGGCATCAAGTGCGTGCAGGTGGACAAGCGAATGAAAACCGTCGACCCCCACGCCTATCGTTTTCTTCAGGACTTTGCCCGGAACAATGAGCTGCTGACCGAGAACGACGAATGAGCGGGGAATGCAGACAATAAAAAACGCCGCATCAGCGGCGTTTTTTATTGTCTGTCCGAACCGGCTCAGGCCATGGCCTTGACGGCTTGCGCGAGGCGGCTCTTGTGGCGCGAGGCCTTGTTCTTGTGAACGATCCTCTTGTCGGCCACGCTGTCGATCACGCTCACGGACGACTGGAACACGGATTGCGCGGCGGTCTTGTCGCCTGCCTCAATCGCCTTGCGAACCTTCTTGATCGCCGTGCGGAACTGCGAGCGCAGGCTCATGTTGTGGTCGCGCTGTTCTACTGCTTGACGGGCGCGTTTGCGCGCCTGGGCGGAGTTCGCCATATGTTTCTGCTCCAGTTAAATTGCTGCCCGACTGTCCCGGCACATTCCAGGACAGATCAACGAGGGCGGGATTATAGGGAAAACTCCACGCGCGATCAAGCCCAATTTGCTCTGCTGTTGCAGGCAAGTCCGCCGACCCGCACAATGCGCGCAAACCCGGACCCCCGATGAACCTCCTCAAAGCCCTCGCTGCGGTCAGCAGCATGACCCTGCTCTCGCGCATCCTGGGATTCGTGCGCGATGTCGTCATCGCTCGCGCATTCGGCGCCGGGATGCTCACCGACGCCTTTTTTGTCGCCTTCAAGATCCCCAACCTGCTGCGCCGCCTGTTCGCCGAGGGGGCCTTTTCCCAAGCCTTCGTGCCGATTCTGGCGGAATACAAGAACCGCGAGGGGCAGGCCGCCACCAAGAACCTGATCGACCAGGTCGCCTCGGCCCTGACCCTGGCGCTGGTGGCCGTCGCCCTGCTGGGCGTCATCGGCGCGCCCTGGGTGGCGACAATCAGCGCGCCGGGATTCCGCTCCGACCCGGAAAAATTTGCCCTCACCGTCACCCTGCTGCGGATCATCTTTCCCTACATCATCTTCATCTCGCTGGTCGCGCTGGCGGCGGGCATCCTCAACACCTGGAGCCGCTTCTCCGTCCCGGCCTTCACGCCGGTGCTGCTCAATGTGGCAATGATCGCGGCCACCCTGTGGCTGGCGCCCCATTTCGACCCGCCGGTGCTGGCGCTGGGCTGGGGCGTGGCGCTGGGCG
>JBGSTQ010000079.1:0-2096 GCA_041736375.1 Thiobacillaceae bacterium | reverse complement strand
GCCGGATTCCAGCTGGCGCTGCAGCACGATGCCGGCCAGCGGGTGCTGCGCGCCCGGCGCCAGGGTTTCCACGCCATGCGTCTGGCCCAGCGTGGCTTCAAAGGCAGCCGGGTCCCGCGGGTAGTCGGGTGGCTCGATGCCCACCACGATGCCGGCGTTGGCGTTGCGTTCGTTGCGCGAATACTGGCTCATGCCGTTGGTGACCACGCAGTTCGGTTCGGATGCCGCCGCCACCACGGTGCCGCCGGGACACATGCAGAAGCTGTAGACCGAGCGGCCATTTTTTGCATGGTGCACCAACTTGTAGTCCGCCGCGCCCAGCAGCGGATTGCCGGCATTCGGCCCCAGCCGCGCACGATCGATCAGCGACTGCGGGTGCTCGATGCGAAGGCCGATGGAAAATGGCTTGGCTTCCATGTAGACGCCGCGCGCGTGCAGCATCTCGAAGGTGTCGCGCGCGCTGTGGCCGAGGGCGAGAATGACGTGACGGCTACGCAATGTTTCGCCGCTGGCCAGAGTCACGCCGACGATGTGGCCGTCCTCGATCAGCACGTCGGTGAGGCGCTGCTGGAAGCGGATCTCGCCGCCCAGTGCCTCGATCTCGTGACGCATGGTCTCTACCATGCCGACCAGACGGAAAGTGCCGATGTGCGGCTTCGACACATAGAGGATTTCCTCCGGTGCGCCCGCCTTGACGAATTCGGTCAGGACCTTGCGCCCCAGGTGCCGGGGATCCTTGATCTGGCTATAGAGCTTGCCGTCGGAGAATGTCCCCGCCCCGCCCTCGCCGAACTGCACGTTGGATTCCGGATTGAGCACGTGCTTGCGCCATAGTCCCCAGGTGTCCTGCGTGCGCTCGCGCACCGCCTTGCCGCGCTCGAGCACGATGGGTCTGAAGCCCATCTGCGCCAGCACCAGCGCGGCGAAGATGCCGCACGGTCCGAAGCCGACGACAATCGGACGTTCGGTCAGGTTCTCCGGCGCGTGGCCGACGAAGCGGTAGTCCATGTCGGGCGTCGGGGCAAGGTGGCGGTCGTTGCGGAATTTCTTCAGCAGCGCAGCCTCGTGTCTGACCTCGATGTCGACTGCGTAGACCAGCAGCAGGGCGTGCTTTTTGCGCGCGTCGTAGCTGCGCTTGAAGATGCTGAAGCCGAGCAGCTCATCGTCCGCCAGCCCGAGGCGCTGCAGGATCGCCGCGCGCAGCGCGTCAGCAGGATGGTCGAGCGGCAGTTTGAGTTCAGTCAGTCGCAGCATGGCAGGTAGCCTTGAGGCAGTCGGTTGAATCTGTCATCGCGAGGCTCGCAGAGCCGTGGCGATCCAGGGATTGTGACACTTCAAGCGCTCTGGATTGCGTCGCGATGCCCGCAATGACGACAGCCTATCCATGATTTTTCAGGTAATTCAACGCGCCCTGCCCAGCGGTACGTCCGCTGGCGAAGCTGGCCGTCAGCAGATAGCCACCAGTGGGCGCTTCCCAGTCGAGCATCTCGCCGGCACAGAACACCCCCGGCAAATCGCGCAGCATCAGGTGCTCGTCGAGCGCTTCGAAGCGCACGCCGCCCGCGCTGCTGATCGCCTCGTCGAGCGGACGCGGGGCAACGAGGGTGAGCGGCAGCGATTTTATCGCGTGGGCAAGCTTGAGCGGGTCATTCAACTGTTCCGTCGACAACACTTCGCGCAGCAGCGCCATCTTCGCGCCCGTGATCCCGGCGCGGCTTTGCAGATGACTGGAGAGCGATCGCGCACCGCGCGGATGGTCGACTTCAGAGATAACGCGATCGAGCGTCTTGTCGGGCGCGAGGTCGAGCTGCACGGTCACCGATCCCTCTGCCGCGATGGTGTCGCGCAGTGGCGCCGACAGGGCATAGACGAGGCTACCCTCGACACCGGCGTCGGACAGCATCAGCTCGCCCTTGCGCGCATGCGCATCGCCAGCCGCATCGGAGAAACCCAGCGTCACGCTCTTCAACGGCTGCCCGGCGAAACGGCTGCGCAAGCGCTCGCTCCAGCCGTTCGCCACCTCGAAGCCGCAGTTCGACGGCAGCAAGGGGGCGACCTCGACGCCCCGCTGGGCCAGCAGCGGCACCCACGCACCA
>JBGSTQ010000076.1:0-1889 GCA_041736375.1 Thiobacillaceae bacterium | reverse complement strand
GCCTGGGCGAGGCGCTGGAGCGCATGGAAGAGCAGCTGTCCGCGCTGCAGAACGAGATCAACGATTTCGTCATGGGCATTCCCAACCTGCCGCACGAGTCGGTGGCGAGGGGCGGCCGTTCGGTAGCCGGGTGGCCTCCGGCGCGGATGGCAAACTGGAAGTGCGCGGGTAAATCCTGCGAGATCGGAGATCGAGGCTAGCCTGGGGCTTGCACCTCGTCCGTTCCCGATTCGAGATGCAGGGTGCGGGTGGGAAAGGCGATTTCGGCGCCGTGCGAGTAGATGATGTCCGCGACTTTCAGCAGCACATCCTGCTTCACCTCGTGGTAGTGCACCCATTGCACGGTCCTGGTGAAGGTGTAGATCAGGATGTCGAGCGCGGACTCGGCGAACTGGTTGAAGTTGACGATCAGGGTGGTGCTGCTGTCGATCTCGGGATGGGCCTGCAGCATCGCTTTCACGTCGGCGACGATGGCGGGCATCTTGTCGAGGTCGGCGTAGCGGATGCCGATGCTTTCCTTAATGCGCCGGTTGGTCATGCGCGTGGGGTTTTCCACCACGATGGTGGTGAACAGGGAGTTGGGGACGTAGATCGGGTTCTTGTTGAAGGCGCGCACCCGGGTATGGCGCCAGCCGATGTATTCCACCGTGCCCTCGATTTCCTTGTCGGGCGAGCGGATCCATTCACCGACGACGAATGGCCGGTCGAGGTAGATGGTGAGACCGCCGAAGAAGTTGGCAAGCATGTCCTTGGCGGCGAAGCCCACCACGATGCCGCCGATGCCGCCGAAGGCGAGCAAGCCCGAGACGCTGAATCCGAGGTTCTGCAGGATGATCAGGGCGGCGGCGATGATTACCGAGAAGCGCCCCAGCTTGGACAGCGCGTCGACCGTGGTGCGGTCGAGGCCTTCTTCCGACAGAGCACTGCGGGCCAGGACGTTGTGGGAAACGCCGCTGATCAGGCGCAACAGGAACCACGCCAGCGCGGCGATGATCAGCGTATTTCGGGTGGGGTCGAGAAAGCCGAAGACTGGCGTGGAGTTGTGCCGGTCGATGATCTGGAAGGCATAGGCCAGTCCCGCCACCCAAAAGATCAGAGTCAGCGGCTTGCGGGTAGCGCAGATCAGGGCATCGTCCCAGACGCTCGGGGTGCGCGAGGCAGCTTTCTCGACATGGCGCAGCAGGTAATAAGCGCCCAGATTGAGCACGACGACGGCGACCGTCACGATCAGGACTTCGGGGAGCCAGGGCTCGGCGAGGAAGGACAGGCCGAATTGTTTTGCCAGATCGTTCATGGGGTCTGCGTGGACAGGTTTGCGTCGTGAGTCTGGGATGAGCCCATTCTATTGGAAACGCCGAGTATTGTAGGCGCCGCGCCTTGCCGAACGCAGGGTGCCCGCGGCGATCAACCGCCCTAATAGGTCGAAAGGTCATCCAGCACCGGTCAGGAAGTCACAGGCCCGGCGCAACATTCTGGCGAAGCAGGTCGTCTCCGCAGAGTTGCACACAGCCTAGGCAGCACCATCTCGACCACGGGCATTAACGCAGGCCCTCACCAACGGCGGCGTGCGCGGGGTGGCAAACTCAAAACGCTTTGGCGCCAAGCGGTAGCCGCAGCGCCTGCCGATCGGCGAGAATAGCGTTTTTGATTGACGACCGTTTTCATCATGCTCGATATTCAATTGTTGCGAAAAGACGCTGCCCAGGTGGCCGAACGCCTGGCAGCGCGCGGCTTCATTTTTGACACGGCGCGCTTCGATGCGCTGGAGGCGGAGCGCAAGACCATCCAGACGCAGACTCAGGATGCCCAGGCCAGGCGCAACGCGCTGGCGAAACAGATCGGCATGCTGAAGGGCAAGGGCGGGGACGCCAGCGCGGCGATGGCCGAGG
>JBGSTQ010000068.1:0-6279 GCA_041736375.1 Thiobacillaceae bacterium | reverse complement strand
AAGAAGCTGATGTAGAGGCCGACGGCGCAGAGCGCGGCGGCAAGCAGGGCGAACCACGGAACAAGCTTGCCGGCCAGCGGGTAAAAGGTCGACGGTGAAGCGTAGTAGTACAGATTCAAATGCTTACTCCACGGAAACTTTAAGGGCCATCGCGCTCACCCAGGGGGCCAGCAACAGCGACATCATCAAAAACGCACCAAGCAGCGAAAGATGTGCTTCCGCACCGGTGCCGGAGATTACACCTTCCACCGCACCCGCACCAAAAATCAGGGCCGGCACATACAGCGGCAGGATCAGCAGGGTGACCAGCACGCCTCCACCCCGCAAACCCAGCGTCAGGGCAGCTCCGATACTGCCCAGCAGGGACAGGATAGGCGTGCCGATGGCCAGCGACAGAACCAGAATCCACAAAGCCTCGGACGGAAGATTGAACTGGATTCCCAGCACCGGCGCGATCAGGAGCAGCGGAATTCCGTTGATGAGCCAGTGCGCGATCGCCTTCCCCAAGGCCAGCAATGTATTGGGATAGGGGGAGAGCAGCATTTGTTCCAGGCTGCCGTCACGATAATCGTCGGCGAACAGCCGGCCCAGCGACAGCAACGAGGCCAGCAGCGCCGCCACCCACACGACCCCGGGGCCGATGGTACGCAGCATGGTGGGCTCGGGCCCCACGCCCAGCGGAAACATGCTGACCACCATCACGAAGAAAAACTGCGCGGTCAGCCAGTCGCCGCGACGGCGCGCTGCCAGCAATACATCGCGGCGTATGACGGTGAACAGGAATTTCAGCATCGAAGCCCATGCACTTGCACGCTCCACCCGCAAGGGGTAGGCCGTGGTTGTAAAGCCGCTAAAGCGTCAACAACCACGCTCATTCTCCGACAGACAGGGATCTGAGCGTCACCCCGTCCAGCGCCAGTGCCTGATGGGTGGTCATGATCGCCATTCCACCCGCCACGACGTGATCGCGGATCAACTGCTCCACCATGGCCACGCCATGGACATCGAGTCCGGTCAGTGGCTCGTCGAGAATCCACAGCATGGCGCCTGCCGTCATCAGTCCCGCCAGCGCAACCCGCCGACGCTGGCCGAAGGACAGGACGCGCGCGGGAATATCCAGACAGCGTGACAAGCCCAACTGCCCCAATGCCCGCGTCGCTTGCGACACATCCAGGTCACGGCCACCCAGCGCAGCCGCCAGACGCAGGTTTTCCACGGGAGTCAGGTCATCCTTGATGCCGTTGGTATGGCCGATGTAGGCCATCTCACGGCCAAATTGTTCGTGCGCCTGGCCTATCGGCTGATTGCGCCAGCGCACCTCGCCCGCTGCAGGCGCAGACAGACCGCAGAGTATGCGCAACAAGCTCGTCTTGCCGTGGCCATTGCCGCCCCGAATCATCAGGGCTTCGCCACATTGCAGCTCAAAACCCAGGTTCCGGAATAACAGACGATCGCCGCGCTCGCAGGCAAGATCGTGGGCAGACAGCATACTTGGGGTCATCAAGATTAATAATGAAACATCAGCGGGGAGGGTATCCGAATCCTGCGTATTTATCACGCATTTCCGCAAGATTGCACAGCCATTTTCCAACCTGATCGCCTGTCCATGTAGCCAAGGGCAGGCAAAAAAACAGGGGAATGCGGTTCTCACCGATTCCCCTGCTACCGGAGGAAGCTGGATTTCAGTCAGCCATAGGTCGATGGTTTGTCATTTCTTCTCCGCTGCCGGGGCGGCGGGCGCTGCCGCGGCCGGCTTCGTCGCCGCACCGACCCTCATCTCGCCCATCGCCTTCCTCAGCAGGGCGACGCCGGCCTTGGATGACTCGATCGAGGTGGTCAGCGACTCACGCGCATTCTGCGGATTGTGGAAGCCGTCGGAGTTCTCGGCGGTCCACCATTCCCAGTACAGGGTGCCGTCGTACTGATGGTCGTAGGCCTTCTCGAGGATATCCGCGGAGACCCCGACCTGCTTCGCCTTGAGGATGTTGTCGATCAACTGGGACAGCCAGAACTCGGCATCCGCCATCTTGCCACGGGTGTAGTTCTGGATCGCCTCCATGTTGTACTTGGCGTCATGCTCGGTCCACTCGGTGTGGCACTTCAGGCAGGTCTCCTTGATCATGAACTTGGGCGACTTCTGCTGGTGCGAAGTGTAGGTCTTGCCCTGGGCATTCTTGGCCTTGCCCATGTGACAGTCCTTGCACTGCACACCCGCCTTCTCATGCTTGGAACCCCAGTAGGTCTCCATTTCCGGGTGCTGGATCTTGGGCAGCAAGGCACCGGTGGCGGCGTGCTTGAAGTCCTTGAACTTGTAGTCCTCGGTCATCACCTTCTTGTAGCCGAAGACGTTGGTCCACGGGAACAGGTTGGTACGCGGGTCGTCCATCTTGATGTAGAACTCCTTGCCCTTCTCGGCACAGTCGAAACCCGGACCGCAGTTGTATTCCACGTGGCACTGGGCGCACATCAGGTTGGAGTCGGGCTTGTTCAGCAGGCCAATCGCACGGAACGGCTTGCCGTCGCGGTCGAAGGTGACCTTGGTCATGGTGGTCTTTGCGCTCTTTTCCGCATCCATCGGATAGGTGCCGAGCTTGCGATCCACCACCGCCTGAATCAGCGCGTCACGCACGACACGCGGTCCGGTGGAGTGCGGATCGTGACACATGAAGCAGTTGAGCGGATGCTTCACCGCACGGGCGAACTCGACCGGCTTGGAGGTGCGGTCCCACTTCGCGTTGGGATCCTTGTCGCCCATGAACTTCCAGTTGAGGATATGGTCCTGGGTCTTGCAGTTCATGCACACCGGGTTGACGGCGGTCACCGTCTCGCGCATGAATTTCTTCTGGTCGGACGACGCGGGGTCCTTGTCGGTGATCACGTCCCAGGCGCTGTTGGCAGCCGCTTCGGCCTTGGTGTTATAGGTCCAGTCCTTGAACTGGAAACGTCCACCGAAACCACGATCGACCACCCACTGGTCAACCAGCATGAAGGGATGGGAACGCGGTTCGCCATGCTCGATGGTGAAGCCGTAGCCTTCCATGATCTTGTCGAACAGCGGCGAGCGGCCCTTGAACGCGGCTTTTTCCAGGCGGGCCGGCGAGTCGTAATTGAGCTTGACGAAGGATTCGTACTGGTCCTTGTGGCAGGTGGCGCAAGCGCGGTGATCCATGATGGTCACCGGCTTGACCGCCTTCTTGTCCTTGCTGGCGAGGTGCTCAGCAGTGCTGGTGTGGCAGCTGGCGCAGTTGACCTTGGCATGCTTGCCCTTGGCGTGGAACTCCTCGATGTTGTCGTGGCAGGAATAGCATTTCTGCACATCGACGGGCTTGGCCGCGGGCGCGGCAGTTGCCGCTGCAGCATGCGCGCCAATGGCAAACAGAGCCATGAACAGCCCGGCTAGCCACTGACGGAAAAGATACGGTTTAATCATGGCACTCTCCATTGAACACTATCGTTATCGGGTACTAGATCAAATCAGGCGAACGCGTCCGCCATGATGTTCCTCAGCCAGCCGACGGCGTACTCGGCCTCGAGCCGGCGCAGCGTGGTGATCGAAGGCGTGTCGATCACCGAAATGCCGCCCGCGTCCTGCACGTAGACCAGCTTGCCGTTGTCGACCCGGTACACGTGCACCACCGAGAAGCCCCAATCCGGGGCGGCGATGCTGTAGCAGGTGTTGACGAAATTTGGTACCGGTGCCGGCTGGCCGTTGAGCTTGGCGATGATGGCGCCGACGGCGACCTTGGCCTGGGTGACCGCCGAGTGCGCCGACTTGGGCGCGGCATAAACGGGAAGATCGCCGTGCACGCAGGAGTCGCCGACCACCCATATGTCCTTGTGCAGGGTCGACTCCATGGTCAGCATGTCGACCGGAGACCAGCCCTTTTCGTTGGTGAGGCCGGCATTCTTGGCGATGTTGCCGGCGTGGTGCGGCGGAATAACGTTCAACACATCGGCCTTGTGTTCGCCGAAGTTGGTATACGCGGTCTTGGTCTTGGGATCGATCCTGATCACGTTGCCGTCGGATGCGCCCGGCACCCACTCGATCATGCCAGGGTAGTGCAACTTCCACGCCTGCTCGAACAGGCCCTTCTTCGAGAAAGAATCGTTGGCGTCGAGGATCAGCACCTTGGATTTCATCTTGCCGTGGCCCTTGAGATAGGCCGCCACCTGCGAGGCGCGCTCGTAGGGGCCGGGCGGGCAGCGGAACGGTCCCTTCGGCACGGTGATGACGAAGGTGCCGCCGTCGGGCATGGCCATCAACTGCTGCTGCAGCTTGAGGGTCTGCGGGCCGGCCTTGTAGGCGTGTGGCAGGTCGCCCTCAGCCAGCTCCCGGGTGTAGCCCACGACCCCGCCATAATTGAAGTCAACACCCGGGGAGAGCACCAGGGCGTCGTAGGCGAGCGTCTTGCCGCCCTTCAGGGCGACGGTCTTCTTGACCGGATCAATTGTGCCCGCCTCGTCGAAGATGACATTGATGCCGCGCTTCTTCAGGCCGTCGTAGCCGATCTCGAGGTCCTTGATGTTTCCGTGGCCGGAAATGACTTCATTGGACAGCGGACAGGAGGTGTAGATCTTGTTCTTCTCGACCAGGGTGACGTCGAGGGTAGGCGACATCATCTTCAGGTACTTGGCCGCAGTGGCGCCGCCGAAGCCGCCTCCGACGACGACGACACGGGCCTTGGCGGCAGCGCGTGCGCTGGGGACATGCAAGACGGAAGCGGGAGCGGCGACAGCGAGCGCCTTAAGGAAATCACGACGGTTGAATTGGCTCATGGAAGGCTCCTGGTCTTATTTCTGGTTGGCGTAGAACTCGGCGACGGCCTTGACTTCCTCGTCGCTGAGCTTCTTGGCTGCATTGCGCATCGGCCGGCTCGGCATCGCGACCGAGTCATCGCGATACTTCATGGCTTCCATCTGCAGGTACATCGACCACTGGCCGTTGAGGTTGGGTGTTTCGCTGTCCTCGGCCTTGCCGGTTTCGCCGTGGCAACCCGCGCAGCGCGCGGTGACCTTCTTCCCGAGCGCGACCAATTTGGGATCGGTCTTCTGTGCCACCGGCACCCAGGGCTTGCTGGCGAAGTGCTTGGCGAGTGCGGCGATCTGTTCGTCGCTGTAGCCCTTGACCAGGCGCCCCATGGTGGCGGAAAAGCGCGTGCCTTTCTTCCACTCGAGCATGATGTTGTTGAGATAGGCCTCCGGCAGACCGCCGATCGAGGGCATGCTCGGACCGACCGAGACACCGTCGACGCCATGGCAGTTGTTGCAGGTGTTGGCAAGCGGTTCGATCGAATCCACGGCATGAGCCGAACCCAGCAAGCCCGCCAGAACGACCCCTAATATGACCCGATAGCGCATGGTGTTCCCCTCTCGATTGTTGTTGGCTAAGTGAAATTGCTATGCGCCGAAAAATACGCGACCGGCGCTCAAGATTCCTTGATGCGAATCAAGAAACCATGGATACGCAAATGTTTTTTATGACCCTTCGTGTTGGAGAGGCAGGCCAGCGATTGAAACACGCTGCACACGCTCAGATATCCCCGTTGGCGCCCGCCTGCATGATGTTTTCCATCTTGTCGCGAAGATCCATGGCACCCTTGGCCAGCTCCGGCGTAATACCCATCTGCTGGCTGTAGCCGGCCACCCAGTCCATGTTCCAGTCGATCATCAGCACCCAGATGTTCTTGTCAGCATCTTCCATGACCGCGATGCGGCAGGGCAGGAAGACGACGAATTCGGGGCTGATCCTCAGCAGTTCACGGCCGACGGCGATGTCGCAGTAGCTGTGCACCTCGATGCGGGGCGCATCCTTGTCATCCAGCACGGCCTGGAAATCCTTGTACATCAGGTTTTCGCCGACGTGCTTGAAGTTGAGCTGGTTGGCACGCAGGTTCATCGATTCGACCACCTCGTCGAAACTGACACCCGGCTTGACCTTGATCTTGTGAGCCATCCAGTTCATCGCATCCGGCATCGACATGCGGAACATGTTGTTCATGATGGGCATCATCATCTGCATCATCTGCCGTTTGACCGCCGGAGGAACGGGCGGACGCATGGTGTAGGGCTTCTGCGTGCCCATGCTCGCCTGGGGCTGCCCGATGAAGGGAATGGGCATGCCGGCGAAAGGCAGGTTCGGCACGGCGGGGGCCGGCACCCACTGCAGATAGGGATTGACCATGGCCGGCGGAGCCGCAACCGGAACAACCGCGATCGGCTGCATGGCCTGAGGTGTTGCGACCGGTGCGGCCGCGACAGGCGCTGCCGGCGTGGCCGCTG
>JBGSTQ010000065.1:0-3338 GCA_041736375.1 Thiobacillaceae bacterium | reverse complement strand
CCGCCAGCCGTCGCAGCTTGTTGGCGCGCGGCCAGGTGAAGGCGCCGCCGAAGCCCAGCTTGAATCCCAGCTTGATGAATTCGTCCGCCTGCTGCGGGCTGCCGTTGAAGGCGTGGGCGATGCCGCCGCGCACGCCGATCTTGCGCAAATGCTTCAGCAATTCGTCGTTGGCTTTGCGACCGTGCAGCAGCACCGGCAGGTCGTAGTCCTTCGCGATCTTCAACTGCTCGACGTAGAAGAATTCCTGGGTGGCGTAGTCGAGGTCTTTGACGAACAGGTCGAGCCCGATTTCCCCCACCGCCACCGGGCGCTGCGCTTCGATCTGCGCGCGCAGGTCGGCCAGGTGATCGGTGCGATGGACGTGAATGTACATCGGGTGCAGTCCCCAGGCCGGCAGGCAGCCGGGATAGCCTGCGCAGGTGGCGGCCACTGCGGCGAAGTTGTCTCGGCTGACGGCAGGGATGACCAGGGTAGTGACGCCGCCGGCATGGGCGGCAGCGTAGACCGCGTCGCGGTCGGCATCGAATTCCGCCGCGTCGAGATGGCAATGGGTGTCGATAAAAAACGGCGCCACAGGGGACGCCGTTTTCGTTGTGCTGGTCACGAGGTTAATCGTTGCTGGCAAAGCCCAGCAGGTGCAGCAGGCTGGTGAACAGGTTGAAGATCGACACGAACAGCGTGACGGTCGCCATGATGTAGTTGGTCTCGCCGCCGTGGATGATGTTGCTTGTCTCGTAGAGGATGAGGCCGGACATCAAGAGCACGAACATCGCCGACGCCGCCAGCGACAGGCCTGGCATCTCGAAGAAGATGGCGCCCAGGCCCGCGAGGAAGGCGACCAGGATACCGACCATGAGGAAGCCGCCCATGAAGCTGAAGTCCTTGCGGGTGGTCATCACGTAGGCCGACAGGCCGAGGAAGATCGCGGCGGTGCCGCCCATCGCCATCATCACCACCTGGGTGCCGTTGGGCAGCGCGAGGTAGGCGTTGAGGATCGGGCCCAGCGTGTAGCCCATGAAGCCGGTGAGGCCGAACACGAACAGCAGGCCCAAGCCGCTGTCGCGGAACTTGGTGGTGAGGAACAAGAGGCCGAAGTAGCCGACCAGGGTGATGATGATGCCCGGGTGCGGCAGGTTCAGCGCCATCGATGCGCCGGCGGTGAGTGCGGCAAACGCCAGCGTCATCGACAGCAGCAGGTAGGTGTTCTTGACGACCTTGTTGGTCGACATCACCGCAGACTGGCTGCGGCCAAGGGTAGTGACTTGCGAGTTCATCTAGGCTCCTCTTTATCAATTGCAAAACGGTGTGCCGATACAGAGTGGATTCTCATGGCACAGGTTCCCGAATGCATTCGGGATTGGGGGTGAGGATACCGTGATGCGGGCCGGCTTGCCAGCCGTAACCTTGCTCAAAATGTGGTTTTTGATCGGCGGTCGCGCCCTTATTCGCCCGGTTTCCTGTCGCGCATGATCAGGTTCATAAGGTCCCCCGGCATCGGGAAAACGATGGTGTTGGTCCTGTCGCCGGCGATGTTGGAGAGCGTCTGCAGGTAGCGCAGTTGCATCGCCTGGGGTTTGACGGCGAGGATCTCGGCCGCGGCCAGCAGTTTTTCGGAGGCCTGCAGTTCGCCCTCGGCGTGGATCACCTTGGCGCGCCGCTCGCGTTCGGCTTCGGCCTGCTTGGCGATCGCGCGCACCATCGATTCGTCGATGTCGACATGCTTGATCTCGACGTTGGACACCTTGATGCCCCAGGCGTCGGTCTGCGTATCGAGCAACTGCTGGAGATCCTGGTTGAGGCGTTCGCGCTCGGCCAGCATCTCGTCGAGCTCGTGCTTGCCCAGCACCGCGCGAAGCGTGGTCTGTGCCAGCTGGCTGGTGGCGTTGAGGAAATCCTCGACCTGCAGGATCGCCTTGGCTGGGTCAATGACGCGGAAATACACCACCGCGTTGACCTTGACCGAGACGTTGTCGCGCGAGATCACGTCCTGGCTCGGCACGTCGAACACCACGGTGCGCAGGTCCACCCGCACCATCTGCTGGATGCCGGGAAGGATGATCACCAGCCCCGGTCCCTTCACTTTCCAGAAGCGCCCGAGCATGAACACCACGCCGCGCTCGTACTCGCGCAGGATGCGCAGGCTGGCGGCCAGCAGCGCGACGATTAACAGCACGATGGTCAATCCACCGAATTCAAACATGGTCATTCTCCTTTAATGCCGGTGTTCCATTCCATCGTGCGGGCAGAGCGCGAAGGGGGGTAAACCGGGAAAGACATTTAAACCGCGAAGGACGCGAAGGGAAACCCTCAAAGTGATGAGGCCCGAGCGCCGCTACCGTGCTTTGTTCGGACAGCATGCATTCGCCGTCGAGTTTCCTTGGCGTTCCTTCGCGGGTAAAGTATTTTTTCAACGATCTTCAAGCTCCACATCAAGTATCAGGTCATGACGTGCGCTTACCCGCACCCTGCTGCCGCGTTTCAGCGGCACGCGACTGCGCACCCGCCACTGCTCGCTGTGGATGCGCGCCCAGCCTTCGTGTTCCATGTCATCGAGAACTTCGCCCGTGGCGCCTATCATTTCCTCGGCTCCGGTCACCACCGGTCGCGCACGCGCCTTGATCGCCATGCCGACGACGAAGAAGCTGAACAGGCCGCTGGCCACCGCCACCGGTACGATCAGCGCCCAGGGAATGCCGTAGCCGGGAACGTCGGTGTCGATCAGCATCACCGAGCCGATGATGAAGGCGATGATGCCGCCTACCCCGAGCGCCCCGAAGCTGGGGATGAACGCCTCGGAAATCATCAGCACGATGCCGAGGATCATCAGCGCCAGACCGGCATAACTGATCGGCATGACCTGCAGTGCGAACAGCGCCAGCAGCAGGCAGATGCCGCCGACCACGCCGGGGAACAGCATGCCGGGGTTGGAAAATTCGTAGATCAGGCCGTAGATGCCGAGCAGCATCAGGATGTAGGCGATGCCGGGATCGCCGATCACCGCCAGCAGGCGGCTACGCCAGTCGGGCCCGACCCTCTCGATCTCGACATTGGCGGTGTCGAGGGCAAGCGTCTGGCCGTTCATCCTGATGACGCGGCCGTTAAGCTGCTTCAGCAGGTCGTCGAGGTCGGTCGCCACGACGTCGATCACCTTGATCGCCAAGGCCTCGTCCGCCGGCAGGCTCACCGCCTCGCGCACCGCGCGCTCGGCCCATTCGACATTGCGCCCGCGCAGTTCGGCCAGGCCGCGGATGTAGGCAGCGGCGTCGTGCACCGCCTTGCGCATCTTGGCATCACCCGGCGGGGACTGGGCGGGCCTTCCGGCTTTTAGCTTGTCCGTG
>JBGSTQ010000440.1:0-11965 GCA_041736375.1 Thiobacillaceae bacterium | reverse complement strand
CGTGCGGTTTGGTCCGCTCGAACTTTTCCTTAGCCATTTCAGTACCCTATAAGATCAAAATTATTTCTTGGCGATAACCGCTTCAGCGACGCTTTTCGGTGCTTCGGTGTAGTGCTTGAATTCCATCGAGTAGGTCGCGCGTCCTTGCGACATCGAACGCAGATCGGTTGAATAGCCGAACATTTCGGCCAGCGGCACCTCTGCTTTGACCAGCTTGACTCCGGCCGCATCTTCCATACCCTGGATGATGCCGCGACGGCGGTTGAGGTCGCCCATCACATCACCCATATAGTCTTCCGGCGTCTCCACCTCGACCGCCATCATCGGCTCAAGCAAGACCGGGTTAGCCTTGCGCATGCCGTCCTTGAAAGCCAGAATCGCCGCCAGCTTGAATGCCAGCTCGGACGAATCGACGTCATGGTAGGAGCCATCAAACAGGGTAACTTTCACGTCCACCACAGGGAATCCTGCCAGCACGCCATTGTTCAGAGCTTCCTTCAAGCCCTTTTCGACCGCCGGAATAAATTCGCGCGGCACGGTACCGCCCTTGATGGCATCAATGAATTCAAAGCCCTTGCCCGGCTCATTCGGACCCATCTTGATCCAGACATGGCCGTATTGCCCCTTGCCGCCCGACTGCTTGGCGTGCTTGCCTTCCTGCTCGATTTCCTTCTTGATGGCCTCACGGTAGGCCACCTGCGGTGCGCCAACATTGGCCTCGACGCCGAATTCGCGGCGCATGCGATCCACCAGAATCTCCAGGTGCAATTCGCCCATGCCGGACATGATGGTCTGGCCGGATTCCTCGTCCGTGCGCACCCGGAAAGACGGGTCTTCCTGAGCCAGACGACCCAGCGCAATCCCCATTTTTTCCTGGTCAGCCTTGGTTTTCGGCTCGACGGCGACGTGAATCACCGGCTCCGGGAACACCATGCGCTCGAGCGTGATCGGGGCACCCACGTCACACAGCGTATCTCCGGTCGTGACATCTTTAAGCCCGACCGCAGCGGCGATATCGCCCGCGCGCACTTCCTTGATTTCCTCGCGCTGGTTGGCGTGCATCTGCAGGATGCGGCCGATTCGTTCCTTGCGGCCCTTGACTGGATTGTAGATCGTGTCGCCCGAATTCACCACGCCGGAATACACACGGAAGAAGATCAGCTGGCCCACATAGGGATCAGTCGCGACCTTGAACGCCAGCGCCGAGAATTTTTCATCGTCGGATGCCTTGCGCTCACCTTGCTCGCCATTTTCCAACTCGCCTTTAACCGGCGGAATATCCGTCGGCGCCGGCATCAGCTCGACAACCTTGTCGAGCATCGCCTGAACACCCTTGTTCTTGAAGGCCGATCCGCACATCATCGGCACGATTTCACTGGCGATGGTGCGCGCGCGCAGACCCGCAATAATATCCGCCTCGGAGAGGTCACCCTCGTCGAGATACTTGTTCATCATCTCTTCGGACGACTCCGCAGCCGCCTCGAGCATGGCTTCGCGCCACTTCTTGCATGTATCAAGCAGATTGGCCGGAACCTCGCGCAGGTCGAACTTCATGCCCTGGCTGGCGTCATCCCAGTAAATCGCCTTCATCTTGACAAGATCGACCACCCCCTCGAAGGTGTCTTCGGCGCCAATTGGCACCTGAATCGGCACCGGGTTGGCTTTCAGACGCAGACGCATCTGGTCATAAACCTTGAAGAAGTCGGCGCCGGAACGGTCCATCTTGTTGACGAACGCCAAGCGCGGCACGCCATATTTATTGGCCTGACGCCACACGGTTTCGGACTGCGGCTGCACGCCACCCACTGCGCAATACACCATGCAGGCACCATCCAGCACGCGCATCGAACGCTCAACTTCAATCGTGAAGTCGACGTGGCCCGGGGTGTCGATAATGTTGATTCGATGCTCGGGAAACTTGCCGTCCATCCCCTTCCAGAAACAGGTGGTGGCCGCCGAGGTAATGGTAATACCGCGTTCTTGTTCCTGCTCCATCCAGTCCATGGTAGCCGCGCCATCATGGACTTCGCCAATCTTGTGCGACACGCCGGTGTAGAACAGGACGCGTTCGGTAGTGGTTGTTTTGCCGGCGTCAATATGGGCCGAAATGCCGATATTGCGATAGCGTTCAATGGGAGTTGCGCGAGCCACAGTAAATACCTGCCAATCAATACGTTGAGTTTAGAAACGGAAATGCGAGAAAGCTTTGTTGGCCTCAGCCATACGGTGCACTTCTTCACGCTTCTTCACTGCGCCGCCACGGCCTTCAGCCGCATCCAGCAATTCGCCCGCCAACCGGGCGCCCATGGACTTTTCGCCACGCTTGCGCGCCGCATCCTTGAGCCAGCGCATGGCGAGCGCGGTGCGGCGACTGGCGCGCACCTCAACCGGCACCTGGTAGTTGGCACCGCCGACACGACGGCTTTTTACTTCCACCATCGGACGGGCGTTGTTCAGCGCCGTGCCAAAGACTTCCAGCGGATCCTTGCCGGATTTCTGGGTAATCTGCTCGAATGCGCCATAGACGATGCGCTCAGCGACCGACTTCTTGCCGCTGGACATGACGACGTTCATGAATTTTGAAACTTCCTGATTACCGAATTTCGGATCAGGCAGGATTTCACGTTTGGGGACTTCGCGACGACGGGGCATGGTTTCCTGTCTCTCTATCTAGTTAAGCTTTTTTCGGGCGCTTGGCGCCGTACTTCGAACGCGACTGCTTGCGGTCTTTGACGCCCGCCGTATCCAGGCTGCCGCGCACCGTGTGATAGCGCACGCCCGGCAAATCCTTCACCCGGCCGCCGCGAACCAGCACGACCGAGTGCTCCTGAAGGTTGTGCCCTTCACCACCGATATAGCTGATGACCTCGAAACCGCTCGTCAGCTTGACCTTGCAGACCTTGCGCAGCGCCGAGTTCGGCTTTTTCGGAGTGGTGGTATAGACGCGTGTGCATACGCCGCGTCTTTGCGGGCAGGCCTTCAGGGCCGGCACTTTGCTTTTTTCCACCGGGGCCTGGCGCGGGTTGCGGATCAGCTGGTTAATGGTTGGCATGTCTGAATTTCCAGAAAAATTAGGTTCGGCAAATCTAAATCAAAACAACCGGGACGGCGTTACGCCGTCCCGTGGCTAAAATCGAGGTTTTCCGACGAATGAGATGGCCGGAAAAAGACGCGTGATTCTATGGGAGTACGTATCCCCTGTCAAGCAACCTCCTGATTCTCGGCGGAGCTTTCCTCGCCCCCCTCGATGAAATGATCGGCCCCCATGTCCACCCCCGCCGCCTGGCGGCGCCGTGTGTTGTGGTAGGCCAAGCCAGTGCCGGCGGGAATCAGTCGGCCGACAATGACGTTTTCCTTGAGGCCGCGCAGTTCGTCGCGCTTGCCCATGATCGCCGCCTCGGTCAACACTCGGGTCGTCTCCTGGAAAGAAGCGGCCGAAATGAACGAATCGGTGGAGAGCGAAGCTTTGGTAATCCCCAGCAGGATCGGCTCGTAGACGGCAGGTTGCTTGCCCTGGGCGATCAACTCGTCGTTGATCTGCAGCACTTCCGAACGCTCGACCTGCTCCCCCGGAATCAGGACGGCGTCGCCCGGATCAACCACGCTGACGCGACGCAGCATCTGCCGCACGATCACCTCGATGTGCTTGTCGTTGATCTTCACGCCCTGCAGCCGGTAAACGTCCTGAACCTCATCGGTGATGTAGCGCGCCAGCGCTTCCACCCCCTGCAGGCGCAGAATGTCATGCGGGTCGACCGGACCGTCGACGATCATTTCGCCCTTCTGGACGATCTGGCCATCGTGGGCGGTGACATGCTTGTCCTTGGGGATCAGGTATTCGTGCGCGACGCCGTCCAGGTCAGTGATGACCAGGCGCTGCTTGCCCTTGGTGTCCTTGCCGAACGAGACCGTGCCTGTCACTTCTGCAAGCACCCCGGCGTCCTTCGGTGAGCGCGCCTCGAACAGCTCGGCCACGCGCGGCAAACCGCCGGTAATATCGCGTGTTTTCGAGGTTTCCTGCGGGATGCGTGCGAGCACATCACCCACCGCTACATCCTGGCCATCCTTGACGGTGATAATCGAGCCGATCTGGAAGGTGATGTTGACCAGGGTTTCGGTTCCGGCAATCTTGATCTCATTGCCCGCCTCGTCCAGCAGCTTGACCTGCGGACGCACCCCCTTGGAGGTTCCGGCAGCCTTGCGTTTGGGATCGATGACGACCAGAGTCGACAGGCCGGTCACGTCGTCGAGCTGCTTGGCGACGGTCACCCCCTCCTCGACGTTCTCGAAGCGCACGCGTCCGGCGTATTCGGTAATGATGGGGCGGGTATGCGGATCCCAGGTGGCGAGCACTGCACCCGCCTTGACCTTGGCACCGTCCGACACCATCAGGGTCGCACCATAGGGCACCTTCTGGCGCTCGCGCTCGCGTCCGTTGTCATCCGCGATGATCAGCTCGCCGTTGCGCGAAATCGCCACCAGTTCCTTGCGGGCATTGGTCACGTAGCGCATCGCAACGGTGTATTGCACGGTACCGTTGGACTTGGCTTCCAGCTGGCTCGCTGCAGCGGCACGCGATGCTGCGCCACCGATGTGGAAGGTCCGCATGGTGAGCTGGGTGCCGGGTTCACCGATCGACTGGGCGGCGATCACGCCAACCGCCTCGCCGACGTTGACCATGTAGCCGCGGCCCAGGTCGCGACCATAACACTTGGCGCAGAGGCCGTAGCGGGTATCGCAGGTCAGCGGAGTACGAACCTTGACTTCATCGATGCCAGTGGCCTCGATCGCATCAACCACGTCCTCGCTCAGCAGGGTGCCGGCCTCGAACATCGTTTCCTGGGTTTCCGGATTGACGATGTCGTTTGTGGCCACACGCCCAAGAATACGCTCGCGCAGCGCTTCGACGACCTCGCCACCTTCGACCAGAGCCTTGACCGCAAGGCCGTTGCGGGTACCACAGTCATCTTCGGTCACCACCAGATCCTGGGTCACGTCGACCAGACGACGGGTCAGGTAGCCCGAGTTGGCGGTCTTCAGCGCGGTATCGGCAAGACCCTTGCGGGCGCCGTGAGTGGAAATGAAGTACTGCAGCATGTTGAGGCCTTCACGGAAGTTCGCCGTGATCGGCGTCTCGATGATCGAGCCGTCCGGTTTGGCCATCAGTCCGCGCATCCCTGCCAACTGGCGAATCTGGGCCGCCGAGCCGCGTGCGCCGGAGTCCGCCATCATGTAGATGGAATTGAACGACTCCTGGGTGACTTCCTTGCCGTCACGGTCCTTGACCTTTTCGCTGCCGAGCTGGCCCATCATCGCCTTGGCCACGGCGTCGCCGGCACGGCCCCAGATGTCAACCACCTTGTTGTAGCGCTCGCCCTGGGTCACCAGGCCGGAGGTGTACTGTGCCTCGATTTCCTTCACTTCGGCTTCGGCCGCGTCGAGAATCTGATGCTTTTCGCCAGGAATCAGCATGTCCTTGATGGCGATCGACATACCCGCGCGGGTGGCAAAGGTAAAGCCGGTATACATCAGCTTGTCGGCGAAGATGACTGTCTCACGCAGGCCGCAGCGGCGGAAGCTGGCATTGATCAGCCTGGAGATTTCCTTTTTCTTCAACGCCTTGTCGACGAAGCTGAACGGCAGGCCCGGCGGCAGGATTTCGGACAACAGTGAGCGTCCGAGCGTGGTCTGCACGCGCTTGACCGTCTCGACCCGGTTCTTGTTCTCGTCCAGGGTCACTTCCTTGATGCGTACGGTGACGCGGGCATGCAATTCCGCCTCGCGGTTGTCGTAGGCGCGGCGCGCCTCGGACACGTCGGCAAACATCATGCCTTCGCCCTTGGCGTTGATCTTTTCGCGCGTCATGTAATACAGGCCGAGCACGATGTCCTGCGACGGCACGATGATGGGCTCGCCGTTGGCGGGCGACAGCACATTGTTCGACGCCAGCATCAAGGTGCGCGCTTCGGTCTGCGCTTCCAGCGACAGCGGCACATGGACGGCCATCTGGTCGCCGTCGAAGTCGGCGTTGAACGCCGCGCACACCAGCGGGTGCAGCTGGATCGCCTTGCCTTCGATCAGCACCGGCTCGAACGCCTGGATGCCCAGGCGGTGCAGCGTCGGCGCGCGGTTCAGCATCACCGGATGCTCGCGGATGACCTCTTCCAGCAGATCCCACACGATCGGCTCTTCGTCTTCCACCATCTTCTTGGCGGCCTTGATCGTGGTCGCCAGCCCCAGTACTTCGAGGCGGTTGAAGATGAAGGGCTTGAAGAGTTCCAGCGCCATCTTCTTCGGCAGGCCGCACTGGTGCAGCTTCAGCGTCGGGCCCACCACGATGACCGAGCGGCCCGAGTAGTCGACGCGCTTGCCCAGGAGGTTCTGACGGAAACGACCGCTCTTGCCCTTGATCATGTCGGCCAGCGATTTCAGCGGGCGCTTGTTGGCACCGGTCATCGCCTTGCCGCGACGACCGTTGTCGAGCAGCGAATCGACCGCTTCCTGCAACATGCGCTTTTCGTTGCGCACGATGATTTCCGGCGCCTTCAGCTCCAGCAGACGCTTCAGGCGGTTGTTACGGTTGATGACGCGACGGTAAAGGTCGTTGAGGTCGGAGGTGGCGAAACGGCCACCGTCCAGCGGCACCAGCGGACGCAGTTCGGGCGGCAGCACCGGCAGCACCTCGAGCACCATCCAGTCGGGCTTGATCCCGGACTTCTGGAAACCCTCGAGAATCTTGAGGCGCTTGGACAGCTTTTTCAGCTTGGTGTCGGAACCGGTGCGGGAGATTTCTGAGCGCAAGGATTCAACCTCGCTATGCAGGTCGAGCGAGCGCAGCAGTTCGCGCACGCCTTCAGCGCCCATCAGTGCCTTGAATTCATCGCCGTATTCTTCCAGCTTGGCGAGGTAATCCTCCTCGGTCAGCAGCTGGCCGCGATTGAGCGGGGTCATGCCGGGATCGACGACCACGAAGCCCTCGAAATAGAGGACGCGCTCGATGTCGCGCAGCGTCATGTCGAGCACCATACCGAGACGGCTCGGCAGTGACTTGAGGAACCAGATGTGGGCCACCGGGCTGGCCAGCTCGATGTGGCCCATGCGCTCGCGGCGCACCTTGGACAGGGTCACTTCGACGCCGCACTTCTCGCAGATCACGCCGCGGTGCTTGAGGCGCTTGTACTTGCCGCACAGGCATTCGTAATCCTTGACCGGGCCGAAGATCTTGGCGCAGAACAGGCCGTCGCGCTCCGGCTTGAAGGTACGGTAGTTGATGGTTTCCGGCTTCTTCACTTCGCCGTACGACCAGGAACGGATTTTCTCCGGCGACGCCAGGCCAATCTTGATGGCGTCGAACTCTTCCTCGTGGGTGGCCTGCTTGAAAAGATCCAACAATGCTTTCATGGCTGTGTCCTCACCCTAAATTAATAACGTTCCAGATCGATGTCGATGCCCAGCGACCGGATTTCCTTCACCAGCACGTTGAAGGATTCCGGCATGCCCGCCTCGATCTTGTGGTCGCCCTTGACGATGTTCTCGTACACCTTGGTGCGGCCGTTCACATCGTCCGACTTCACCGTCAGCATTTCCTGCAACACGTAGGACGCGCCATAGGCTTCCAGCGCCCACACTTCCATTTCGCCGAAGCGCTGGCCGCCGAACTGCGCCTTGCCTCCCAGCGGCTGCTGGGTGACCAGCGAGTACGGTCCGGTGGAACGCGCGTGCATCTTGTCGTCGACGAGGTGGTGCAGCTTCAGCACATGCTTGTAGCCCACGGTGACCTGACGGTCGAAGGCTTCGCCGGTGCGGCCGTCGTACAGCGTGACTTGACCGCCCTCGGGCAGTCCGGCCAGCTTCAGCATGCTGCGGATCTCTTCTTCCGACGCGCCATCGAACACCGGCGAGGCAAACGGCACACCCTTTTTCAGATTGCGAGCCAGTTCGATCACTTCGTCGTCGGTAAAACCATCGATGTCTTCGGATTTGCCCGAACGGTTGTAGATGTCCTTGAGGAAACCGCGCAGGTCCTTGACCATGCTCTTGGTCTGCGCCGCCAGCATCTCGCCGATGCGCTCGCCCAGCCCCTTGGCGGCCCATCCCAGATGGGTTTCCAGAATCTGGCCTACGTTCATCCGCGACGGCACGCCGAGCGGGTTGAGCACGATGTCGACCGGACGGCCATCCGCCATGTAGGGCATGTCCTCGACCGGCACGATTTTCGACACCACGCCCTTGTTGCCGTGACGACCCGCCATCTTGTCGCCGGGCTGCAGGCGGCGCTTGACGGCCAGATAGACCTTGACCATCTTCTGCACGCCGGGCGGCAATTCGTCGCCGGCGGTGAGCTTCTTCTTCTTCTCCTCGAACATAGCATCGAACTCGATGCGCTTCTGCGTCAGGCTGTCCTTCAGCGCCTCGACCTGACGGCTCGCTTCGTCATCGGCCAGGCGGATGTCGAACCAGTCGTGGCGATTCACCGACTCCAGATAGTCCTTGGTGATCTTGCTGCCCTTGGCGAGCTTCTTCGGGCCACCGTTGGCGACCTTCAGATGCAGCAATTTCTCCAGCCGCGCAAAGGTGTCGTCCTCGACGATGCGCATGCGGTCGGTCATGTCCTTGCGGTACTCGGCCAGCTGGGTGTCGATGATCGACTGGGCGCGCTTGTCGCGTTCGATGCCTTCGCGGGTGAACACCTGCACGTCGATGACCACGCCGGACATGCCGGACGGCACCTTGAGGCTGGTGTCCTTAACGTCGCTGGCTTTCTCACCGAAGATCGCGCGCAGCAGTTTTTCTTCAGGCGTCAACTGGGTTTCGCCCTTGGGCGTGACCTTGCCGACCAGAACATCGCCGGCCTCGACCTCGGCACCGATGGAGATGATGCCGGAGTCATCCAGACGCGCCAGCTGGCGTTCGGCCAGGTTGGAAATATCGCGGGTGATCTCTTCCGGCCCGAGCTTGGTGTCACGCGCCACCACCGAGAGTTCCTCGATGTGAATCGAGGTATAGCGGTCTTCCGCGACGACCTTCTCGTTGATCAGGATCGAGTCCTCGAAGTTGTAGCCATTCCAGGGCATGAAGGCGACCAGCATGTTCTGCCCCAGCGCCAGTTCGCCCATGTCGGTCGAAGCACCATCGGCAATCACATCGCCGCGGGCGATCACGTCGCCCACCTTCACCAGCGGACGCTGGTTGATATTGGTGTTCTGGTTGGAGCGCGTGTACTTGATCAGCGAGTAGATGTCCACGCCGACTTCACCGGCGCGCGCTTCCTCGTCGTGTACCCGGATCACGATACGGCTGGCGTCGATGTAGTCAACGATACCGCCGCGATGCGCGGTCACCACCGTACCGGAGTCGACCGCAGCGGTGCGCTCGATTCCGGTGCCGACGAAGGGCTTCTCGGGACGCAGGCAAGGTACCGCCTGACGCTGCATGTTGGAGCCCATCAGCGCGCGGTTGGCGTCGTCGTGCTCGAGGAACGGGATCAAGGACGCGGCCACCGACACGATCTGCGCCGGGGCCACGTCCATGTACTCGATGCGATCCGGGGCTGACAGGGTAAATTCGTTCTTGTGGCGGCAGGACACCAGTTCATCCCTGAACTTGCTCTTGGAATCGAGCTCGGCGTTGGCCTGTGCGATCACGTATTTGCTTTCCTCGATCGCCGACAGATATTCGATTTCGTCGGTCACCTTGTGGTTGACCACCTTACGGTACGGAGTTTCGATGAAGCCGTACCAGTTGGTGCGCGCAAACAGGGCGAGCGAGTTGATCAGGCCGATGTTCGGGCCTTCAGGTGTTTCGATCGGGCACACGCGACCATAGTGGGTCGGGTGCACGTCGCGCACCTCGAAGCCGGCGCGCTCGCGGGTCAGACCGCCGGGGCCCAGCGCGGAAACGCGGCGCTTGTGGGTAATCTCGGACAGCGGGTTGGTCTGGTCCATGAACTGCGAGAGCTGGCTGGAACCGAAGAATTCCTTGATCGCCGCCGATACCGGCTTGGCATTGATCAGGTCATGCGGCATCAGATTGTCTGACTCAGCCTGGCCCAGACGCTCGCGCACCGCGCGCTCGACCCGTACCAGACCCGCGCGGAACTGATTTTCCGCCAGTTCGCCGACGCTGCGCACGCGGCGGTTGCCGAGATGGTCGATGTCGTCGATCTCGCCCCGGCCGTTGCGCAGTTCGACCAGAATCCTGATTACTGCGACGATGTCTTCCGTCGACAGCGTTCCGGATCCGGTCAGCTCATCACGGCCGATACGGCGGTTGAATTTCATCCGGCCCACCGCCGACAGGTCGTAACGTTCTTCGCTGAAGAACAGGTTGTCGAACAGCGTTTTGACGGCATCCTCGGTAGGCGGCTCGCCCGGGCGCATCATGCGGTAGATCGCCACCTTGGCGGCGTATTCGTCGATAGTGTCGTCGGTACGCAGCGTCTGCGAGATGAAGGCGCCGTGATCGAGGTCGTTGGTGTAAATGGTATTGAACTTGTCGATGCCCGCGGCTGCCAGCTTGGTCAGCAGATCCTCCGTGATCTCGTCGTTCGCCCGCGCGACCAGTTCACCGGTCTGGGTATCGATGACGTCATGTGACAGCACACGACCGAGGACGAACTCCGCCGGAACCGCCCACTTCTTGACGCCCGCGGCATCCAGTTCGCGGATGTGCTTGGCGGTGATGCGCTTGTCTTTCGGCACGATGACATGATCATCCTTGCCGCATATGTCGAAGCGGGCGATTTCGCCGCGCAGGCGCTCGGGCACCAGTTCGAACTGGATGCCCTGGGTATTGATGTAGAAGGTGTCCTTGCTGAAAAAGGCATCGAGAATGCTCTCGGGAGAGTAACCCAGCGCTTTCAGAAGGATGGTCACCGGCATCTTGCGGCGACGGTCGACGCGGAAGAACAGGATGTCCTTGGCGTCGAACTCGAAATCCAGCCACGAGCCGCGGTAGGGAATCACGCGCGCCGAGAACAAGAGCTTGCCCGAACTGTGGGTCTTGCCGCGGTCGTGCTCGAAGAACACGCCGGGCGAGCGGTGCAGCTGCGACACGATCACGCGCTCGGTACCGTTGATGACGAAGGAACCGGTCGGCGTCATGAGCGGAATTTCGCCCATGTAGACTTCCTGTTCCTTGACTTCCTTGATCGTCGGTTTGGAGGCTTCCTTGTCCATGATCACCAGGCGCACCTTGGCGCGCAGCGGCGCGCAGTAGGTCAGGCCGCGCTGCTGGCATTCCTTGATGTCGAACACCGGCTCGCCCAGCACGTAGCTGACGTATTCCAGCCGCGCGTTCTTGGAGTGGCTCTCGATCGGAAAAATCGAGGTGAAGGCCGCCTGCAGCCCCTCGTTCAGTCGCTCGGCGACCGTCCGGCCTTCCTGCAGGAAGGCGCGATAGGATTCAAGCTGGGTCGCCAGAAGAAAAGGCACCGGAAGGGTGTTCGTGCGCTTGGCGAAGCTTTTGCGCAGACGTTTTTTCTCGGTAAATGAGTAAGCCATGAAATCTCCTTGACGATCAGGGTTGCGCGGGTCCGGGGAAGCTGGACCCGCTCAGTTTGAGGCACACGCAAAAAGCAAACGCCCGGAAGCCGTAACCGGGTTCCGGGTATGTGCTGCTTGCGTGTGCTGCGGGCCTAGCCCGCAACACGGCCGAAATAAATACGTCACCGGAATCGGGCGACGCGCAGGGCGCACCGCCAAATTGCTTTGACTTACTTGATTTCGACGGCGGCGCCCGCTTCTTCCAACTGCTTTTTCAGCGCTTCGGCGTCGGCCTTGGTAATGCCTTCCTTCACCGCCTTGGGGGCGCCGTCGACCAGATCCTTGGCTTCCTTCAGGCCCAGGCCGGTAGCGGCACGCACCACCTTGATGACTTCCACTTTCTTTTCGCCAGCGGAATTCAGCATCACGGTGAACTCGGTCTGCTCTTCGGCAGCGGCGGCAGCGCCGCCGGCAGCGGGGGC
>JBGSTQ010000397.1:0-3515 GCA_041736375.1 Thiobacillaceae bacterium | reverse complement strand
GGCATGCGCTGGGGGAAGTAGGTGCCGCGGGCGCGCAGCTTGGTGTCGATGGGATTGACCCCGGCCGCCTTGAGGCGCACCAGCAGGTCGGTGTCATGGTCGATCTGCGGGGTCGGCACGTCGGCAAGGCTGAGAACCTGCGGCGCGCCAGGGGCGTGCATCACAACAGCTTTCATGCGTCGTTTCTCCCCGATTGATGGACGGTTCGCGCAAGGATACCGGCGCATCGTCGCTTGTCCAGTGGAGCGAGGCTTCAACAAACGTCTGATCAACCCGTCCGGGAAACACGGGTCGGTTCCGACATGATTCTCAGGTCCGACTCTCGTGGCAGAAATGGTTTCTAGGCAGGATGTTTGTTAGCCTCGGCCCCGTTCAAAACACGTCAGCCGAACCTCCACGCTGAGCGAAAGGGCCGTCAGTGCAGCCGCCTCCGCACGGCCCGCGGCACTGGCGCGGAAGAGATGCGGTGTCATCGCCAGCAGATCGGCAATCTGCTCGGCGCTGGTGAGTTCAATGGAGAAGCGCAGCGTTTCCGTCGGCAGGCGGCGAAAGCCTTCCGGGGTTTGCATCTCGGCCGGGCGTTCCGGCTTCAGGCTCGGGTAGATGATTTCGCGCAGTTCGCGCAGATGATCGGGCCCGGCGTCGACCTGCACCAGCAGGCCGCCCGGTTTGAGCGCCCTTGCAAACTCCGCATACACCGGGAATCCGAACAGGCACAGCACACGATCCAGCGTGCCCGACAGCACCGGCAGCTTGGCGTTGCTGCCCACCACCCAGTTGGGCCGCCTGTCCTGCTTCGCCGCCGACAACACCGCCCATTTGGAAATATCCAGCCCCAGCAGCGCCAGGGTTTGTTCATCACCCGCCGCTGCGGCCAGTTGGCGCAGGTAGTAGCCCTCGCCACACCCGGCGTCGAGGCAGTTGATGGATGAGTCAGCGGGCAGATCGGCGAGCACGGCCCGGCTTACCGCAGCGGCAATCGGCTGGTAAAAGCCGGCCGTGAGAAAACGTCGCCGCGCCGCGACCATCTCCTTGCTGTCGCCCGGGTCGCGCGAGCGTTTGTGCTGCACTGGCAACAGGTTTGTGTAGGCCTGGCTTGCGATGTCGAAACTGTGTCCGGACGCGCAGGTCCAGGCGGAACCCGTGCAACGCAAGGGCGTGCCGTCCAGCGGACAGGCCAGCGCCTTGAATGGGGTGATGCTCATGCCGTGCCAAGTATGGAACGCAACGCCTCGGCTCCCGAGGCTGTAAAGAACCAAGCGAGGGCGCAGCAATTGAGAATGACCGTGACCCAGAACACGAATTGAAAGGATTGCTTGCTGGACTTGTGGCGAAGCAGTCTTTGTGCAGCCAAAGCGCCCGGCCAGCCACCTGCCAGGGCAAAAAGATGCAAAGTGCTTTCCTTGGTCCGCCACTGGTCGTTTCTTGCAGCCGACTTGTCGAGCGCGTACGCGAGAAATGCGACAAGGCTGGCAGCCAGATAGACCCACACGACAGCAATTGGCAACTTGCCGGCAAAGACCGACGCCGCAACAAAGACAAGAAAAGCCGCAGTCGAAATGAGAGGCGCATTGGCTTGACCTGATGGGCTGGCCGGCGCCACCCGCTTGCCGACAAACGCGACGCTGTTGGCTTGTGGCCGGCCTTTGGTGTCGTGCGTTAGTTCGTAGGTCACGAGCTCATTTCCGACGGGCCGTTGCTCCCGGTTCGAGAATGACTTGATGTGAACGAAGACGCGTTGGCCACCACCGTTGGGCGTGATGAATCCGAAGCCCTTGTCGTCCTTCCAGTCAGTGATCTTTCCCTGATAGCGCACAACTGTTTACCTAAGATTTTGGATAAATGGTGTCTGAACTGACCTAATTGTATTTGTTGTCAGAAGGCAAAAAGCAGACCCTGAGTGTATTGCTGATAAAGGAACTATGTCGTGCCTTGCAAAGCTGCCTGCATCGCCTGCTCGGTCACCGGGTAGGTCAACACGGCATGGATGGGAAACAGTTCCAGCAGCTTCCCGATATGGGGTTCTTCTCGGGGATGCATGAACACGATGACCTTCGCTTGCGGCGCGAAGCGCTGCAGCGTTCGGATCGTGACGTCCAGATTCGAGACGTTCGCGCCCGCGTAATTGTTGCCCCAGCCGTAGATGAACTCCCCTACGAATAAATCCGGCGGCTGTTTCTGCAACGCCCGGTGAAGGTTGCGGGCCGTGTCGAAACGCTGCGCCGCAATGCCAAGTCTCTGATACAAGGCACTGAAATCGGGGTGGAAGGGGGATTCAATCAGGGAAAAAAGTGTTTGCATGCTGCTACCGTTTATATGGGCGCTCATTGACTATTGTCCTGACAGCCTGAGGTGCGAGCTAAAGGTGGGATGCGGAAACCGTGGTCTGTCCCGAATTGGTCGACTCCTTAAACCGCAAAACGGGGTTAGACACCAAAGTCATTCATCATTGATGAACCGGCGTAGCCGATAGCTTGACGCCCAGCGCGTGCAGCAGCTTGAGCATGGTGTCGTAGCGGGGCTTGGCGCCGGGTGTCAGTGCCTTGTACAGGCTTTCGCGTCCCAGCCCGGCATCCTTGGCGAGTTGGGCCATGCCGCGGGCACGGGCCACGTCGCGCACGGCAGTCAGGAAGACATCGGGGTTGGGGTCTTCCAGTGCGGCGGTGATGTATTCCGCGATGGTTTCCTCGCTGTCGAGGTAGTCGGCGGCGTCGAAGGTGGAAAAGTTTTCCATGGTTTACTCCTTGTTCAGTGCACGCGCCATTTCGATGGCGTGTTTGATGTCGCGCTTCTGCGAGCGCTTGTCGCCACCCAGCAGAAGCAGACAGATTACTTCACCGCGCCGGGTGTAGTAGACCCGATAGCCCGGTCCGAAGTGGATGCGCATTTCGGAGACACCCTCGCCAACGGGTTCGCAGTCACCAAAGTTGCCATGCTCGGCGGATCGGATGCGGTGGATGATCCGGGCGCGTCCCAATTTGTCCTTTAGGGCCGAAAGCCAGGTATCGAATTCTTCCGAGCGCAAAAGGTGTTCATGCCTTAATGTATCCAATCGGATACCTGATTGCAACCGATTATTCGGGGCAGACAAGAAAAAGCGCGACTGATTACTCAGTCGCGCCGGATACAACAGTCGAGGCTGTTCGTGTTTCGACTAGCTCAACACGAACGGCCTTTTGCTTTATCAACTCGGCAACATCGCCAGCAACCCATTCAACCGCCGCACGAAGCTCGCCGGATCATCAAGCTGGCCGCCTTCGGCCAGCAGGGCCTGCTCGAACAGCAGGTTGGCCCAGTCGGCGAAGCGGGCGTCGTCGGACTCGCTGTTGAGGCGTGCGACCAGGGCGTGCGACGGGTTGATCTCCAGCGTCGGCTTCACCGTGGGTGCGGCCTGGCCGGCGGCCTTGAGCAGGCGTTCGAGGTTGGCGCTCATGTCGCCCTCGCCGGTGACGAGGCAGGCAGGCGAGTCGGTGAGGCGGTGGGTGACGCGGACGTCCTTGACGCGCTCGCCGAGC
>JBGSTQ010000429.1:0-2344 GCA_041736375.1 Thiobacillaceae bacterium | reverse complement strand
GGCGACGTGTTCGACCTCGCCCAGAAACTGCCTGGCGCTGACCGGCGTGCTGCCGCGCCAGGCCACGACCCCATCGGGGCGACGATGGGCGATGAGCGGCAGGGTCGACATGGACGGCAAGCAGGCAGCCTAACGCGCGGGTGGGGAAACGCCCGGGCGCGCGGCCGGCGTTTTCCAGTAGGCAAGCACGCCGTCCAGGATGCTGTGGTTTTTCTGATGCGGCAGCTTGCGCAGGCGAATCCCGTATTCGACGACAAACATCAGCAGGATCAGCGGGAAGGAGAGGAAATTGGCGAAAACCGACCAGACCTCGATGCTGAAGAAGAAGAACAGGACGCTGGAAACCAAGCTGATCGCCAGCAAAAAGAGCATCCACGCCAGCGTGACCTGGCGCGAATAACGGACCTCTTCCGGCGTGAGGCTGCCGTGTACCGCTTCGGCAAAGCGGGTGCACAAGGGCTGCCGCCCGCGTCCCAGGGTGACGCCGAACACGGCGGCCAGCATGGCATAGGTGCCGGCGTGCTGGAGGAAATAGACCCAGCTGAAATTGCGTTCCAGAACGCCCCAGAACCCCCACAGCAGCCCGCCTACGACAGCACACAGGAGCAGCATGGCCGACCGCATGGGCGAACGCCAGGTCAGCCAGAACAGGATGGCCAGGGAAGGCGCCAGGGAAACGGCCACCCCCAGCGACGGCAAGGTGGTCGCCGCCGAAGTGGCGGTGCTGTAATGCGCCAGCAGGGGATAGGCGATGGCTCCGGCGGCGATGACATTCCAGCGGATCGCGCGTACCAGGGTCCAAGTCATTTTGTTCTGTTTGCCGCGATGTGCTGGGTCAGGCTGGCAAGGGAACTGAAGATGCTGACGTTGTCCGCGTTATCTGCGCGCAACTGGAAGCCGAAATGCTTGGAAACAGCCAGGGCCACTTCCAGAATGTCGATCGAGTCGAGCCCCAGCCCCTCGCCGTAAAGGGGGGCATCGGGCTGAATCTCCTCCGGGCTGATGTCGAGGTTTAGGGTGGAGACGATGAGCACGGCGACATCGTTTTGCAATTCCTGGCTGGCTTCGGACATGGTGACTTCACATCAATAACGGGCGGGACGACCTGAGGAATCGGGCCAGTGTTCATTATATTCGGTTAGCGGCCCATTGATCGGACGCAAAACTCCAATGTGCACCGGCGTCTAGTAAACTAGGGGTGATTCACTTGTCCGGTCGGTCTCAGCCTGTTGTGTTATCCATTTTCATGTCGGAAAAACAGGTTGTAACGGCCAATTCTGGCGACTGCTTCTGTCGTCATCTTCCCTGAGGTAATCAAGATGCACACCAACACCATCCTCCATTATTTGAAGAGGCACGGCCAGCTACTCGATTCGGAGATCGCTGCGGGAACGGGGATCCCTCTGTCATTGACCCGCACCTCCCTGTCCGAGCTGTCGGCGCTGGGGGAAATTTCGCGGTGCAGCGTGACCCGGTTCAACGACGGCAAACCTGTTGAGGGAATGCTATGCCGGATTGCAGGTTTTGTCCCTCGCCCGTCGCCTGGCAGAAAGCCCGGAGTGAAGAGCTAGGTAAGCGCTGATTAATTCGTCATTGCGAGGAGCGCAGCGACGCAGCATACGATTCCACATGGGCTTCAGCCCATAGTGGATCGGAGTCCTTGAGGGCAATCCAGAAATGCCCGCTTAATCAATACGCTGGATTGCCGCGCGAGTTTATGCCCTCTGGGTACTCGCAAGGACGGCCATTTTGAATTAATCAACGCCTCCCTAGGCTGATCCTGACCTTTGGGGGATGCCCCAGCGTGGGGTTGTGGAAGAGCTGACTGGCTGCTCACGCCTTGTTCCAGACCTCCGCATCTATCTACCCGACAGGCCGGCAGGGGTCGATTGGATCCCTTCCAAATTAAGGCAGTCCGATTAGTTCGGACAGGCCCAATCGGCACCTCAAACCAGACATTCAGCAGATCCGCGGCAGCGGGTCGTCTTCCAGTTCGTCCAGCACGCGGCGGCCGCCGAGCTCCGTTTCGAGAATCACCCGGCTGTCTCCGGCTTCGACGCGGCCGATCAGGCGGGCGTCCGCGCCCTGCGGTAGCGCCTGCCAGCGCGCAAGGATTTCCTTCGCTGCGGCTGAATTGGCCACCGCGACGATGCGGCCCTCGCAGGCGAGGTAGTAGGGGTCGTAGCCGAGCATTTCGCACACCGACACGACTTCCGGACGCAGCGGCACCGATTCCTGCTCGAGCGTGAGGGTGTGGCCGCAGGCGCGCGCGATCTCGTGGGCCACAGTGGCGAGGCCGCCGCGTGTCGGGTCACGCATGAACTTGAGGCCGGGCAGGTCGCGC
>JBGSTQ010000394.1:0-2674 GCA_041736375.1 Thiobacillaceae bacterium | reverse complement strand
GGCGACTGGTCGAGCGCCACCCAGATCCGCAGATTGGCCGATTGCTCAGTCATGGTCCTGCTCGTGCCCGCTGCCGGAAGCCAACTCGGATTTTTTCGCATATTTGCGCCGCAACTCGGCCAGCTGCTGCAGGCGCTGCGTCACACGCTGGTCGAGGCTGCCCGCCGTTTCGGCCGTCCCGACCGGAATGCCGGTCAGCAATTCGAGCGCCTCCTCCACCGTTTCGACCGCGTAGACGTGGAATTGCCCGGCCGCCGCGGCGTCGACCACGTCCTGGCGTAGCATCAGGTGCACCACGTTGGCGGCGGGTATGACCACTCCCTGCTGGCCGCTGAGCCCACGCTGCCTGCAGATGTCGAAATAGCCTTCGACCTTCTCGTTCACCGCACCGATCGCCTGCACCCGGCCGAACTGGTCGACCGATCCGGTTACCGCCAGCGACTGTCGGATCGGCACGTTCGCCAGCGAGGACAGCAGCGCGCACAGTTCCGCCACCGAGGCGCTGTCGCCCTCCACCTGGCCGTAGGTCTGCTCGAACACCAGGCTGGCCGAAAGCGACAGCGGCTGCTCGGCGGCATAGCGGGTGGCGAGATAGGACGACAGAATGAGCACACCCTTGGAGTGGATCGAGCCGCCCAGCTTGACCTCGCGCTGGATGTCGACCACTTCGCCCTCGCCCAGCCGGGTGGTGGCGGTGATGCGCGAAGGCTGGGCGAAAGTGAAGTCGCCGAGCTGGAACACCGACAGGCCGTTGACCTGTCCCACCTGTTCGCCTGCGGTGTCGATGTGCAGGATGCCGCGCAGGATGGCTTCGTGCGAGCGCTCGCGCAGGCGATCCGAGCGCTTGATCTGCGCCGCGATCGCGCACTCGACGTCGGCACGCGTCACCCCATCGCGCTTGTCCTGGGCCGCCCAGTAATCGGCCTCGCGCAGCAGGTCGGCCAGGCTTTCCATGTGGGTGGACAGCTTCTGCGCATCCTCGGCGCGGCGCGCGCTGTGTTCGATCACCCGTGCCACCGCGCCGCGATCGAACGGCCGCAGCTTTTCCCGGCGTGCCAGGGTGCCGATCAGCCGTGCATACAGCAGGTCGTTGTCAGCGCTGCGCTCCACCTCGTCCTCGAAATCCGCCGCCACCTTGAACAGTTCGCCAAACTCCGGGTCGTACTGGGCGAGTAGGAAGTACAGCAGGCGGTTGCCGAGCAGGACCACCTTGACGTCGAGCGGGATCGGTTCCGGCTCCAGCGACACCGTGCTGACCAGGCTGACCATCTGCCCGAGCGATTCGATGCGGATTTCGTGGGTCGACAGCGCGCGCTTCAGGCCCTCCCAGGAAAACGGCTGGGACAGCAGCTTGAACGCGTCGAGCAGCAGGTAGCCGCCGTTGGCCTGATGCAGCGCCCCCGGCTTGATCAGCAGGAAGTTGGTGACCAGTGCGCCCAGCTGGGAGACGTGCTCGACCCGCCCCATCAGATTCTGGTAGGTGGGATGGTCCTCGTAGATCACCGGTGCCCCCTGGGCCGGATCGCGCCCTACCAGCAGATTCACCAGAAAGCGGCTGAAATTGGGCAGTTCGCTGGTGAGCGCGGCCAACGCGGACATGCCCTCCTTGGGATGTCGAAACTCGTCCATGCTCTGGATGACGTTCTGCTGCACCTCGTTCAGATAGCCGCTTACCGCCGGGTAGTCGGCGAAATCGCTGCGCAATGCGTCGATCAGGTGACCGACCGCGAACAGCACCGTCTCCTCGTTGAGCTTGCGCACGCGCTCGATGCGTTCGCGGCGCCATTGATGGACCTGGCGGATGACCTTTTCCAGCTGCTCCTGCAGGCTGGCGATGGTCTCCTCGATGCGCGCCTTCTCCTTGTCCGGCAGCTTGTCGTAGTCATCCGGGTTCATCACTTCGTCACCCTTGGCCGGGGCGAAGGAAAAACCGTTCGGGGTGCGCAACAGGAGGATGCCCGCCTTGCCTGCCGCTTCGCCCACCTCGCCGAAGGCGTGCGACTGGCGCTCGCCGTATTCCTCATCGACCTGACTCAGGCGCCGGCGGTATTCCTCGCCCTAGAACACCGCGGGAATGGTGGCCTGCAACTCCTCCACCAGTTGTTGCATGTCGGCTTGCAGGCGCGCGCCCATGCCCGCTGGCAACTGGATCGCGCGAGGCTTGTGCGGCTGTGTGAAATTGTGGACGTAGCACCAGTCGGAAGGTCGGGCCTCCCCGCCGACGCGCTGGTCGAGCAGCTGGCGGATCAGGGTGCGCTTGCCGCTGCCGGGCTGCCCCATGACATAGAGGTTGTAGCCCGCATGGCGCATGCCGATGCCGAACTGCGCCGCGTCGATGGCACGCATCTGGCCGATGCCATCGCTCAGATCCTCCAGCTCAGCGGTGGTGGTGAAAGCGAAGCGCTCGGTATCGCATCGGCTGTACAGGCGATCGGGTGAAAGTGGCTGGTTTGAACTCATGTTATCGATCTGCTGGTTTGCCAAAATGTCATGAAGGGTGGTCCACCTGCGCAGCGAGGTCCAAGAGCGCCGGGGCGATTTCTATCGGGTACTCGAATTCCTCGAGACGCCGCAACGGTTCGGGCAGGCGCGCGAGGTTGTCCGCGGCATGGCGCCTGATCTCTGAGAGATCCGGCGCGCCGGACACGCGGCATCCGCCGCGCATCAACGGCAG
>JBGSTQ010000351.1:0-4243 GCA_041736375.1 Thiobacillaceae bacterium | reverse complement strand
AGCGCATCGAGCTTGGCGTGGCCGATGCGCTTGTGCGCGTCCTCGGCTTCGCCCTCGTCGATGAAGCGGCGCTGCGTGACGACATCCTGCAGGCCCCACGCCATCCACGCTTCGGCTGGCTCGCCGTCGCGCCCGGCGCGGCCGGTTTCCTGGTAGTAGCCTTCGACCGAGCGCGGCAGGTCGAGGTGGGCAACGAAGCGCACGTCGGGCTTGTCGATGCCCATGCCGAAGGCGAGGGTGGCGACCATGACGACGCCGTCCTCGCGCAGGAATCTTTCCTGATGGCGGCGGCGCGTGTCGTTGTCCATGCCGCCGTGATAGGGCAAGGCGGTGAAGCCGGCCTGCTTGAGACCATCGGCGGTTTCCTCGACCTTCTTGCGCGTGCTGCAGTACACGATGCCCGCCTCACCTTTGTGTTCGCCGAGGAAATCCAGCAACTGCCGGCGCGGCTCGGACTTTTCGCTGATGCGGTAACGGATGTTGGGGCGGTCGAAGCTGGCGACAAACACCCGCGCTGCGCCGAGATCGAGCCGGGCGAGGATTTCCGCGCGGGTTGCGGTGTCGGCGGTGGCGGTGAGCGCGATGCGCGGCACCGCGGGAAAGCGTTCGTGCAGGGCCGACAGGCCGAGGTATTCCGGGCGGAAGTCATGCCCCCATTGCGACACGCAGTGGGCCTCGTCGATGGCGAACAGTGCGACGCGGGTCTGCTCGAGCAGGCTCTGGAAACGCGGGGTAAGCAGGCGTTCCGGCGCGACATACAAGAGCTTGAGTTGGCCGGAAACGAATTCGCGCTCGACCTGCATCGCCGTCGCGCTATCCAGACTCGAATTCAGGAAGGCGGCGGCGATACCCAGTTCGCGCAAGGCGGCGACCTGATCCTGCATCAGCGCGATCAGCGGCGACACCACCACCGCGCAGCCCTCGCGCAGCAAGGCCGGAATCTGGAAACACAGCGACTTGCCGCCGCCGGTCGGCATCAGCACCAGCGCGTCGCCACCCGCCACGAGGGTATCGACGATGGCCGCCTGCTCACCGCGGAACGCGGGGTAGCCGAAGACGCGGTTGAGCAGGCTTAAGGGGGTATCAGGCATGGGAAACGGGTGGGTGGACGGGGTGATTCCGGCCCCAAGGGCCCGGAAATCGAGGGATCACATCGGATATAATTTTGTCACGTTTTGCGCGGTTCTTAGATCCAACCCCAAGGTTTTGTCATGTAGATCCCGGTGCTGCGCGAACCTGAGAGGGTCTGCCGCGCCCTGACTGAATGTTTGCCGATCGCCTCCGGCCTCTGCACCCTACTTTTTTCTGGTCCTGATAATGAACAACGAAACCAACGCTCCCGCTCTCGACGAAAACCAGATCATCGCCGAGCGCCGCGCCAAGCTGACTGCCATCCGCAAAGCGGGCATCGCCTTTCCAAACGATTTCGAGCGCCACGATTACGCCGGCAAGCTGGCCGCCGCTCATGGCGACAAAAGCAAGGAAGCGCTGGAAGCCGAAGGCGTGCAGGTTCAGCTCGCCGGCCGTATGATGCTGAAGCGGGTGATGGGCAAGGCGAGCTTCGCCACCCTGCAGGACATGAGCGGACGCATCCAGGTGTATGTCTCCAATGACCTTACCGGGCTCGACGCGCACGACGCGTTCAAGCACTGGGACCTGGGCGACTTCGTCGGCGTCACCGGCACCCTGTTCAAGACCAACAAGGGCGAACTGACCATCCAGGCGAAATCGATCCGCCTGCTGTCGAAGGCGCTGCGCCCGCTGCCGGAAAAATTCCATGGCCTGGCCGACCAGGAGCAGAAGTACCGCCAGCGCTACCTCGACCTCATTACCAATGACACCGCGCGCGAAACCTTCATGCGGCGCTCGAAGATCATCCAGTCGATTCGCGAGTTCATGACCGGCCATGGCTTCCTCGAAGTCGAGACGCCGATGATGCACCCCATCCCGGGCGGCGCGGCAGCGAAACCTTTTGCCACCCACCACAACGCGCTCGACATGGAGCTGTTTCTGCGCATCGCGCCCGAACTGTTTCTCAAGCGACTGGTGGTCGGCGGCTTCGAGAAGGTGTTCGAGATCAACCGCAATTTCCGCAACGAAGGATTGAGCACCCGGCACAACCCCGAGTTCACCATGATGGAGTTCTACGAAGCCTACCGCGAGTACCGCTACCTGATGGACTTCACCGAGGCACTGATCCGTCACACCGCAGTCGCCGCCACCGGGTCCACCACGGTGAGTTATCAGGGCCACAGCATCGAGCTCGGTACGCCCTTCGACCGTCTCACCATCGTCGAGGCAATCCGCAAATACCATCCTGAGTATACCGTTGCGCAGCTTAACGACCGCGCGTGGCTGACCGGCCAGTTCGCTGCGATGAAGGCCAAGTACCGTGAACAGGACGGCATCGGTGGCCTGCAGCTATCCTTTTTCGAGGAGACCACCGAGGCGCTGCTGGTGCAGCCCACGTTCATCATCGACTACCCGGCCGAGGTCTCGCCGCTGGCGCGCCGTTCCGACAGCCAGCCCGACATTACCGAGCGCTTCGAGCTCTTCATCACCGGGCGCGAGATGGCGAATGGATTTTCGGAGCTGAACGACGCCGAAGACCAGGCCGAGCGCTTCATGGAACAGGTGCGGCAGAAGGAAGCCGGTGATGAAGAGGCAATGCACTACGACGCCGACTTCATCCGCGCCCTCGAGCACGGCCTGCCGCCCACCGGCGGCTGCGGCATCGGCATCGACCGACTGGTGATGCTGCTGACCGATTCGCCCAGCATCCGCGACGTCATCCTGTTCCCGCAGATGCGACGGGAAGCTTGAAGCGGCAGGCGCCTGGCCTAGACTGACACTCCCGGCCAACTCGCCGTAGCGCGCCAAGTCACCAATGGCATCCCCACCCTCCCTCGACCTCCCCATCTCGGGCATGACCTGCGCCGCCTGTGCGGCGAGGCTGGAAAAGCAGCTGAACAAGCTGCCGGGGGTCGAGGCCGGGGTCAATTTTGCCGGCGAGAAGGCACACATCCGCTTTGCCACCTCGGAGACCACTGCCGCGCAACTGATCGAGGCAGTGAAAAAAACCGGCTTCGAGGTGCAGCCGCAGACCACCGAACTGGCGATCGAGGGCATGACTTGTGCGGCCTGCGTGGCGCGCATCGAGAAGGCGCTGAACCGTCTCCCCGGGGTGACCGCGACGGTCAATCTCGCCACCGAGACCGCGCGCGTGCAGTACACCCCGGGGCTGGCCAGCATCGAGATGCTGACCGACGCGGTGAGCCGCGCCGGCTATCGTGCGCAGGAGCGAATCGAGGCCGGCCGCGAAGCCGAAAGAACCCGCCGCGCCGAGCAATACCAGCACGAGCTGCGACTGTTCTGGTTCTCCGCCGCACTGACCCTGCCCCTGCTGGTCCAGATGCTGTGGATGTTTTTCGCCGGGGGGCATGGCGAACTGCCGCGCTGGTTGCAGTTCGCCCTGGCGACGCCGGTGCAGTTCTGGGTCGGGCGACGCTTCTATCTCGGCGCCTGGCACGCCCTCCGCGGCGGCGGCGCCAACATGGACGTGCTGGTGGCGCTGGGCACCAGCATGGCATGGGGGCTCTCGAGCGTCGTCACGCTGCTGGGGCTGGCCGATCAGCATGTCTATTTCGAAGCCGGCGCGGCGGTCATCACCCTGGTATTACTCGGCAAGGTGCTGGATGCCCGCGCCAAGGGCAGGACATCGGCAGCGATCGAGTCGCTGATCCAGTTGGCGCCGAAGACCGCAAGGGTCGAGCGCGATGGCGTGGCGATGGAAGTGGCCATCACCCAACTCGTTCCCGGCGATACCGTGATCGTTCGGCCGGGCGAGCGCATCGCGGTCGACGGCGAGGTGATCGCGGGCGCCTCCAGTGTCGACGAGGCGATGCTCAGCGGCGAGCCGCTGCCGGTGGAAAAACAAGCTGGTTCTCGCGCCTACGCCGGCACGCAAAACCAGCACGGCACCCTCAAGCTCGTCGCGACCGGTGTCGGCAGCCACACCCAGTTGGCCGAAATCGTACGCCTGGTCGAAGCCGCACAGGGCAGCAAGGCACCGATCCAGCGCCTCGCCGACCGTATTGCCGGAGTGTTCGTACCGGTGGTCGTCGCCATCGCCGCGCTCACGTTTACCGCCTGGTGGGGGCTGTCGGGCGATGCCGCCCAGTCGCTGATCAACGCCGTCGCCGTCCTGGTCATCGCCTGCCCCTGTGCGCTCGGGCTGGCCACC